>JAITOJ010000138.1 GCA_031290005.1 Treponema sp.
CCCCCCCCCCGCCCCGCGCCGCGCGCCCCCCGCCCCCGCGCCCGCGGGCGGGCCGGCGGCCCCCCCCCCCCGAAACTCCCCAGCCACTCGCCGATGTTGCGTTTTTCTGTGTCAAACGCGACGCCGATTTTGAATAGTTGTTTGCCTGTTCCCTGCCAGGGCAGCAAATACTCTTTTGTGTCGATTTGCCGCAGCGCTTCTTCCGCTGTCCCGTTCAGCTTGAACTCAAAGCAGTAGACAAACTTCTTTGTTTCCACCAGGGTGTCTATCCGTCCGGCGGCAATGCGTACTTCGGACCGGCACTGCAAACCGAGCATGGTAAAAATCAGATGCACCACGGTTTGATAATAATTTTCAGTATTGGCGATTAAGTCATAGGGGATGGAGGCGAAAAACGGCTTGAGCGCGTTCAGTATGCCCTCCGTATCTCCGGCGTACAGGGCGGCGAAAAAGCGCTCGAAAAAGGCGCTGCGGTTTTTTTCCGGCACGTGCAGGTATTGCTCTATCAGAGACGTGGCAAAAGAGGCGCGCACTTCTATATTGGGATAATCCAAAATAAATCCGAGTTCTTCGTCGTAGCCGACGATGGTCAGATAGCCGGTCTGGTACAGCAGGGGAAGGGCTGCCAGATTTTCCACGTCATAGTTGTGGAAAGCGCCGGAAAGGACGGTTTTGTTTTCCAAACGCAGGAGGTCGATATGCTGTTTTTCGATGAGGGTAATCAGAAACGTCGGCGTGCCGCTGACGTACCAATAGGAAAGGAATTCGCCGTTTTGGTCAAAGTGATTCAAAAGCCCAAAGGGATTGTAGACGGTCAGGGGTTTTGGGGAAAACCGATAGCCGTTGTAAAAACGCTTGAGTTCCGCCAGATAGACGACGCGGTCTTTGCCGCGGTCTTGGGCTATTTCGTCAATCCAGAGCGCGAAATCCTGTTCCAGTTCTTCCTGGGTGACGCCGCACAAATCGGCATAGCGGCTGTCCAAAGAAATATCAATAATCTGGTTCAAGTCGGAAAACACGCTCACTTGGGCGAATTTGGTTACTCCGGTCAGAAAAACAAAGCGCAGGTACGCATCGGAAGATTTGAGCACCCCATAAAACCCTTTGAGTTCCGTCCGTATCGCGGTATGTATTTCCGGGGATTCAATGGTATTTAACAGCGGTTTATCATACTCGTCAACGATAACCGCAACCCGTTCGTGATATGTTTCGCATAACGCGGTAATCAGGCGGGCAAACCGGTCGCTGATGGTTACCCCCGTATAGGGCACTTCATACTTCTGGGCGCACTGTTCCAGCGCGCGGTTGAGGGTCGCAAAAAGCTCGCCGGTTCCATTGGCATAATTGCCGGGGTTCAAGTCAAGGCGGATAACCGGGTGAATTTTCCAATCCCAGTCCAGGGAATCAATGGCCAGGGCGCTCTGGCCCGCAATTTCTTTGAAAAGCTCCCGCCGGGCGGAGAAAACCGCATCCAGGGTGGAGCACAGCAGGGACTTGCCGAACCGGCGCGGCCGGGACAGAAAAAATACGCCTCCCGAACCGGTCAAAAGCTGGTGAATCCGTGCGGTTTTATCCACGTACTTGAAGCCGTCTTCCCGAATTTTTGCGAAATCCTGTATGCCAATGGGCAGCCGCTGTTTCATGTTTGTCAGTATAGCACACAATTCTCCCGAATGCCAGCACTTTTTTTCCATCAAATTGAGAGAATTGTCCATGTACGGCAGCGAACAATGGGTTTACGATGAGTGATATGTAGAATAACCAAGGAGTTCTATATGAAAAGAAGTTTTCTGGCAATCCTAATTTTCTCCATCATTGCGGGCACAGGTTTTTCTCAAGAAGTAAAAATCGGCAAGGGTACGCTGGAATTCGGAGGCAAAGTGGCCAGCGGCGTGTTTTGGGACGCCGATGACGTAATAAAAGAAACTCCCGCAGGAAGCCAAATCAATGGCGATTATATCGGCAAAGACGGCCACGTGAAGATGTGGAACGAGAGCGATACAAAAACCCCGCTACGGGCGGATTTAACCGCCACCTATATCAATGAAAACATCGGCTTTCGGATCCGGCTGCGGTCGGACAATGCCCTGGAGGATTTTGACCGCGCGGTAATCGCCCGGTACGCCTACGGCTGGGCCAATCTCCTGGATAACGGAGTCAAGCTGACCGGCGGCTATATCGACCTTTCGGACAATGTGTGGGGAACCCTGGGGGACGGCGACTGGGACGTGAGTGGCAACGGTCTGCGACTGGAAGTTAAACCGTTCAAATTCTTCAATCTGGATGAAGCAGTGGCGGGAAGCCTGAATTTCGGCGCGTTCTTGCGGGTGCCCGGAAAGGACAACCCAAACAACGGCCGGGACGATGAGGGACAGGTGATATACCGGACGGTGAATCTGGAGCGGACACTCGGGGAAACCGCCATCGGCTTCCGGTATGCGCATCCTTGGTTCTATGCCGGCGCACAGCTCCAACTAGACAGCGACATTGACGGCGTGGATATTTTTGCGGGCGTAGGCCAGCAGATTAGTTCCGCCGCCAGGGTGTGGAGCGGCGCGGGGGACGAAACCAGCCTGATGTTCGGCGTGGGCTTCACCATGCTGCCCCGGCTTACCTTGACTGCGGAAGGCAGTTTTCAGGGCCTGGGCAACTGGGAGGCCCGGGGCAACGCGGACTTGCGACAGACCCTGGCCTATACCATTTTAGACAACAAGCTTACTTTGGGCATAAAGGCCCAGGAACTCCTCTGGGGGTACGACTTAAAGGCCCATGTAGATTATCCCCTTGAACTGACCCCCTGGATGCAGTTTAAGCCTTTTGTGCAGTACAAGGTGACCCCGGAATTTATCCCCGGCCTGGAAGTGGGTTACGGTTTTGGGCATCTGGTGAACGGCTCCCTGCTGCCCTCTACCAGCAAGAATGGGGATACTAACAACAAAGAGCGCAAATTTGTCAACGAAAAATACGACATCTTTATAAAACCGAACTTTGATTGCAACTTTTCCAACAGCTTTTCTCTGAAATTCTGGTACAAGGCCACTTTTATCGGCTTTGCCGACCTGGGGGACGACCCCATGTTCGCCGATCTCAGACAATCCGATTCTCCGGTGGATGTTGATAATTACACCCGTCTTGATTCCCTTATGAAGCACCAGGTGGCGCTGGAATTCATTTGGACTTTTTAGTGAACCCGCCCATTATGAATGGGCTAAAAAATAAGCATTAGGAGGCTTACAATGAGAAGAATTTCGTGGTTTGGGCTGCTGTTGGCGTTTGTGACGCTGATAGCGGCATGTTCAAATGCGACCAGTCCCCAGTCCCTTTCGGGCGCGGCGTCCGGTTCGCAGCGGTCAATTACCGACGAGTTCGGGGATACGTACCTGTTACCGTATTCACCGTATGACTACGAGGTGCTGCTGGCAAAATTTGCCCCCGCAACAGCCGGGGATTCCAATATCTTCCTGGTTGATGGAAAATTGAATCCGGCGGTGTGGGACGGGGCGGCTGCGGCACAGGTGGATAACTTCAAGAACGCCAGCGGTGCGGCTACTGCTACAAGCGGTGTTTCGGGAACCCTGAAGGCGGTATGGGACGGCTACACCCTGTATCTGGCGGTGACTGCCGGGGACAATACTGTGTCCAAAAACAACACCATAGAAAACAATACTTCGCGGATAGTCAATTTTACCGACACGAATAACTGGACCAACTTTGACGGCGTTGAATTTGACATTGACTTCCTCAATGAAAAGACCCACCGCGGGGACAACAATATCCTGGGCAAGGTGAAGGTTACCCGCGGCGGCAAACTGGTTGGTACCCGTCTGAGCGGCAGCAATGGTCAGGCGGCTATCTTCGGCGACCCCTACACCAATGTGGACCACCAGGAGTTTACCGACCGGCTCAAAAGCTGGGGCGCCTACGAAGCGGGCCAGGGCTATGTGGCTTGGCTGGCTGTGGAAATCTACGCCGGAGCAGACCCCGCAAACGGTATGGCCTTTGGTTTTGATGTGATTATTCAGGATTCTCCCGCCGACAGTCAGGCGGTTACCCAAAAGACCTACTGGAGCCATAATGATAACAGCTACTACACTGACAGCAGCTCCAATATGTCGATGACTCTTGACTGGGGAACCATCGTCCTCTCCGGTCATACTGGGGATACCAGCAACTTTGCCTACAGCGACTGGATGCTCACCAACCCCATTCGCTGGGCCAAGGGTGACCCCTGGTGGCCGCCTACTACGCCTACCAATTTTTCCTATCTGATCAATCTTCCTGATGCCGTGGCCGATTCCTGGGAACCCACTTCGTGGACCGCGTTCCAGAATGCCATAACCGCAGGAAAGGCGAAGCTAACTCAAGCCGACTCTTGGGGACGGCCTCATATTAATTTTGCCGTTACCAGCCAGGCCGAGGTTAAGACGCTGGCCCAGGCTGTTGAGGCGGGTATCGTGAACCTCAGATGGGCCGATGACCTTCTGGGAGCAACTGAGCTTGACGCGGCGCCCCTGAACACCCTGTCGGACCCGCTCAGGTTCAAGACCAACGGCGATATTACGCCGAACGAGACTATCCCCGGTTTAACCGGCAGGAAGGGCACGCTTGTTGCGTCCGCCGCTGATTGGGCGCTCCGGGTGCGGGAAATTAAAGCCCTGGCGGCCCTCTACGAATACGGCCCCATCCCCGACGCGCCTGCCAGCCACTCGGTAGTCATCCAGTCTACCCCCCGGGTGCCCGCCCACTGGGAACACCCCGGCTGGTGGATAGTAGGGGGACTGCCCAGCAAAGTAGACGAGACTCCCGGAGCCTATTCCCTCACCGCTACCTACACCTATAACGGCACTGAAAGCGCCTCCTGGGACGGCACTGCCGAAACCAAAATTGCCGGGTTGAACGCCCAGCCGGGAACCATGACGGACGCTTACACCTTCAGCTTTCCCTCGGAAGCGGACAAGGCGGCAAACGGTGTTACCGGCGCGGTGCCCGTGGTGCTCTCCTTTAGCGGGAGTACTCAGGCTTACCTGACCCGTGGTATCGCAATCGTGAATGTTCCGACCACTGTTACTACCGATGACCGTCAGAACGCGTGGCGGGGCCGGGACGGCACTTTCCGCGCCTTCTATCCCTATTCCAGGGGTATGAGATACGAAATCAGCAATGAGATGGCCGCCGCCTGGGGTTCAAGCCGGGCCGCGGACGCCCTCTATGACGCGGCGGAAATGGACATTATTGAAACGCCCATAACTATTGCCAATGTTGTCAGCAGTAGTGACTTCCAGTTGGGGGACCGCTTGTCAGCGGATGGGGTTACCTGGTGGACCGTAGGACAGATCACCGGCGCGGAAACTCC
>JAITOJ010000036.1 GCA_031290005.1 Treponema sp.
CGGCTTTTTTACCGAACACCGGGCGCAGATGGTGGTATTGGACGAACTCACCGCCCGTATTCTTAACGCCAAAGCAATGGCAACCCCGGTGAGCAATACTTCAAAATCGAACCGTTAAACTCGGGTGGGGGCATGATGTTACAGCCAAAATTACTGAAGGTAGAACCTATTGAAAACTATAAAATAAAACTCCAGTATGAAACCGGTGAAGTTACGGTATTTGATGTTTTGCCGTATATATCCGGTCCGGGAGCGGGGCTGCTGGTGCGGTAAGGACGGCTGCCCCCTGCGGCTCCGTGTGAGATTGTTTTAAGAGTGAAGGCGCGTGGTTTGCGGACTGCGCGCCTTTTTTATTCGCGGGGCTGTCTTCAAACCTGTTGCGCCCCGCAGGTCTTTTTTTATTTTCCCCCGGTAATCCTTCGTAAATAGCCGCGCAATACGCATCGGGGCTAGCCTAGCCCCGATGCGTATTCCGGTAGTATGCCGTTGCTGTTTGATAGGGGCGGGGCGCAGGAAGCGGGAGGTTTGCGGTATGAGGCTGCCGGGCGATAGTACCGGGGGTTGGTCGGCTAAAATATTTTCATCTACAAGGATGGATTGATGGGCGGGAACGAAGTACGAACCATTTTAGCACAGAATATTAACGGGTTTCTCAATCACCGGAAATGGTCACAGGCTGATTTAGCGGCAAAAGCAGACATTTCAATCCCCTTCCTTAAATCTTAAGCTCGCCCTCTGTCCGTGGCGGGCTCTTCGTGTGGGGTAATTAGCAAGCCAAATTGCAAATTGCTGAGAATCAGTGCGCCAGTACTTTCAAAAATCCGTCGATTTCCGCCCGGATACGCTTCAAAAGTGAAATATCCAGCGGCGCGTCCCCGGTCAGAAGCAATGGAATCCGATAACCCTCAGGAAAGTGCAGATAGAGGTATTCCCGGTCTTTCAGAAGCTCCCGGAGATGCACGGTCTTTCCGCCAGTGTCTTCCCCAGCCTCCGGGGTTTGCCTTGGGCCGGTCAAAATTGCCTTGAGTTCTCCCAATGCCGTTGTTTCTTCAGCCACATACTGCCGGATTTTTTCCTGTATCTTTTCTTTTTTTGAAAAGAACGGCTGTTTCTGATATTTCAATGAAATTGGCGTGGGTGCTGGTTCTGCGGCCTGTATTCCCAAGCTCAGCCCGCTGGAACCGGCATCATACAGATTGAGGGAACGGGAAAAAAGGGCCTTAAAACTTTCGCAATATCCCGCAAGCGCCGCATCTGTGTAGGCTGTTTCGCCATTTTTTCCCTTTGCCCGGAATGCGCCGGGCTTGAATGCCGCTTCAGGATTGCCCACCGGAGAAAGCCGTGTGGTATTCAAAAGCATGCGGGTATGAGAAGGCGCGCCCCGGCAGTGGGTCTTTCCAGCGGGAAAAGAAAAATCCAGACCCGTCACAAACACCGGGATGTCTTCATCTTGCCGGAGCAATAGGGCAATGTAGGTTGCCGAAAGCCCTACCGACCCCATAGGAGGCAGGATTACCGGCAGAAAATCCTGGCTTTTCAGGCGTTCGATAAAACGAGCCGGGGTGAATTCCGTAAAAAAACAGTAATACGAAGAAGCGAATTTTTCCGCCGCACCGGGAAGGGATACCAAATCAAAGGCAAGGCACAATTTTTTTTTCGGCACAGATGCCGCGGAATAGTATGCCTGTTCTACTGCCCGCTGGCATTCCACCTGCACGGTCAAATCCGGCGTAATGCCCTGTTTCCGTAGCGCAGGAAGAACGGTGTCCGCCGCGACGGTGTAAAAGCGCGATACGTCAATACCGGGGTTTTGGCAGATTTTTTCTGCCGAAGGCCCGGCTCCGATAACCAGAACCGGCTTTGTGATTTGCCGGATGGGCAGCCTTTCCGCGTCCACGAGCAGGGGCAGATTTTTGAACAGGTTGCGGGAAAAAAGCCTGCCAAAACGCATGAGGGTCAGACGGTTTTTCCAGAACCGGGAGATTGCGTTGTCCGCTGTCTGATGAATTACCTCATAGAGCCGGGGATTCATTTCTGTCCCCCCAGAAAGATCAACGCGGAGGCAGCGCCGGAAAGTCCCTGGCGGGGGTAAGGGTTTGCCCTTGCCGTCAACCGCGCCGCTTTGTTCGAGCAGCCGAGAGATTGCTTGAATGTCCCCAGGCCGTATCCAGCCGATTGCGGGGTGTCCGGCAAAATCAGCGCCGCAGGTTTCCACAAAGAAATCGTAGAGCGCGGCACTGGTTTCAATCAGCAGGATAAAACAATCCGGGGCCAGTTTTTCCGCCAGTTCCCTAAGCCCGTAACACAGGGCAGGGGAAAAACCGAGAATCAGGGTATTTTCTGTAATGTCGAGCTGGGAAACTGTCCGCAGAATTGCCCGGCTGGGCGCATATTTGGAATATAGGTAACGATTTTGATATAAAACAGAAAACTCCCCTCCTGCCGGCCCTTGTACTGGAACCCGGCAGGGAGGAGGATTTACAGGGGCAATCACCGGTCGTGTCAGTTGCCCGAAAGATAATATTTGAAGAAAACGCTGGAAAAATTATTTTTGAGCCGTTTGTCCTGCATAATCGCGTTTTGCGCGGACTGCTGGTCAAACTGGGTGATGTAATACTGACTCAGTGAAAAGGTTGAAAGACCGCCGTCTCCGTTGTCAATTGTCACATCATTCGAATTTTCTGCATTTTCCGCCGTTTCAGATGCCGCCTGGGTGTTGATTTCTTCTTTTAGTCTGATGACCACCACATTGCTGCCCAGCACCATGGGGGTGGAAATCTCGTTCTGCCCGATGGAAAAAGCAGTTTTAAGGAAATTCTCGTTGGTTTCCGCTCCGGAAAGCTCCGGCACACTGGAAGAAGGCGTCATGTCCAGGAGACCGTTGTTTCCATAGTTAAGAGGGAACGCTTCTACGTCGACTTTTGAAATACCAAAGGCTTCGCAGGCTGCGTCAAACCCGTCGCGAGCGGCGGCGACTGAAAAATCCCTGGCAGTATTGATGTAGTAATCCTCAATCCGGCCCCGTTCATTCAAGTTCATGTAGTTTTTCGAGTCCGATTTTAACTGGCTGCTGGAATAATCCGGGAAAATCAGGTCGCCGTCACAACGGAAAATCGAAAATCCGTTGACCGTGGCAATGATTCCAGAAGATTCTCCTGACTTGAGGGCTGTAACTGAGGCAAGGGTTTCGTCGCTGGTTACGATGTTTTTAATCTGGTATTGATAGGACGAGGTCAGTTTTCCGTCGTCCCCTGAATAATACTTGACTGAAAGCTCCTTCACCGCATCTTCGAAGGTTACTTCAGTTTTGTCAAGCTGGGACTTGATTTTTCTGGCTTCCTCCTCAGTGGAGGCGGTAATAACCGATAAATCGTGTTTGATAAACAAAGCCGGATTTTCACGGACAAATTTTTCCACTTCCTCGGGCGGAAAATTGGAAAGCGCGAAAGAAGCAAGCTCAAAGCTCCGCTCCACCGCGCCCATTTTTTTGAAAAAAGCCTCCTCTTTGGACGGTTCTTTTCTGCCATACAATTTGTAGCCGCCGACTGTTTCCGTTGATGAACCGAATACGTCATCATAATAACGCCGGCTCACCAGACTCGTGTTAATATCTTTCCGCAGGGAAATCCGGCGGCTTGCGGGCGTATCGTTAAACAGTTTTGGAGAATACACTCCTCTATTGTCATAAAAATAGGGCAGCATCTCCCGGTCGATTTTTTTCTCTGACACCACGTAGCCGCTGTTTTCAACCTCCTGCGAATACGCCAGATACATCACTGTGGCATCAAAAGCTTGCTGGAAAATGGAATAAGTCTGGTCAACTCCAGGATTGGTTTGCCGGGTATATTCCGAATATTGCTGGAGCATATTGACGAAATAGGGTTGTGCGGTCTGGGAAATCGGTTTTTTGCCGAAATAACCGAATACCGGCGCTTCTCCGCCGCTGCTCGGCAATGCGGCGGGCAACAGCAAAAAAGCGATTGTCGCAAAAACAAACACAATCACCGAACCGGCCCACAGAGCCGTTTTGGTCCAATTGCCGGGTTGCTTCTTTTTTTCGAACCGCAGCACTTCCGGATTTTTCTTATTCTCCGTTTTTTTGTCATCTTTCATAGAATTATAATCCTTAACATCGATTTTTTTTAGGTGAAAAAAGTATATCAGAGAAGGGCTTTGAAGGTCAAGGGGTACACAGTATCCGCCGTATGGATCCGGCGATTTTTTCAGGGGATAGTTCTGCGTCTTCCAGGATTTCCCGTCGGCTTCCCTGTGCAAGAAAACGGTCAGGGAAACCCAGGGAAAGAGTGGAAACTTCGGACACATATTTTTGAACCAGCCGCTCCAGAAACCGCCCGATGCCTCCGGTTTTAACTCCATCTTCAATGAAAAAAATGTATCCATATTGTGCGGCCAGTTCCAGAAAGTATGTTTCATCCAGGGGCTTCAAAAATCGGAGGTTATATATGTCCATTGCGAAATTTTCCCTAATCAATAGGCGGGCGGCCTCAAGGGTTTCAGGGAAGATGCCTCCGGTGCATACCAGAAGCGTTTTGCTTTTTTTCATACCCGCTGCCAAATGCGGCGCAGATTCCGGGGCGAATTCGTCCTGATTCAGCAAAACTCCCCGGCCTTCTTCCAGAGAAGCAAAAAACGAGGGGTGTTCTTCGGGGCAGCGGTTTTTCGGGTACCGGATAACCACCGGAGCATTCTTGTTCAGTGCCCATTGCAGGGCAAGTTCAAGTTCCCGTGCTGAGGCAGGGGCCAGCATCACCAGATTCGGTATGGGCAGTAATAGGGCGATGTCGAATATCCCCTGATGGGTCTCGCCGTCTTCGGGAACCGCTCCGGCGCGGTCAAGAGCGAACACCACCGGCGTCGCGGGAAGCGCCACATCATGAATAATCTGGTCGACCGCGCGCTGTAAAAAGGTGGAATATATTGCCGCCACTGGCCGTATTCCTGCTGCCGCAAGCCCCGCGGCGAAGGTAACCGCATGTTCTTCCGCAATGCCGGTATCAAAAAAACGGTCAGGGAACACTTTTGCAAAGGCCGTAAGGCCGCAGCCTTTAACCATGGCCGCTGTAATCGCCGCAATCCTGGAGTCTGCCTCTCCCGCACGGAGTATCTCTCGTGAAAACACTGAGGTAAAAGTTTCATTCAGGTATTGGGCGTTTTCTTCGGTAATTTTTTCCACATTGGTTTCCGCATGGGCAGGCAAAACTCCATGGAATCCTTCCGGATCGTATTCTGCCGGAGGATAGCCCTTGCCTTTTTTGGTAAGCACATGCACTACCACCGGTAAATTCAGTTTTTTTACTTTACGGAATACCGCTTCCAATTCTTCGATATTGTGGCCGTCAAAGAAACCGGCATATTCAAATCCGAAATCGGAAAATAGGGTACTGGTCAATAGCAGGCCTTTGAGCGCCCGCTTAAACCGGAACACAAAATGTGCCAAATGGCGGTTAAACACCGGAATTTTTGTGACCAGCCGGTCAATCCAGTGCCGCACCCCCTGATACTGGGTGGTCATGGTAATCTTGCTCAGATAACGGGAAATAGAGCCGGTGCTCCGGCTGATGGACATCTGATTATCGTTGAGAATCACAATGAGGTTATTGGCAAGCTGTCCGGCATGGGACAGGGCTTCCAGTGCCATACCCCCTGTGAGAGACCCGTCGCCGATAACGGCCACAACCTTGCCGGCGCTGTGGGTCAGCCGCCTGCCGGTCAACAAACCCAGAGCGGAAGATATGGATGTGGATGCATGGCCGGTGTCAAAAAAATCATGGGGGCTTTCAGACCGTTTAGTGAATCCCGAAATTCCGTCTTTCTTGCGGAGGGTATTAAACCGGTCGTAGCGGCCGGTCAGCAGTTTATGGGTATAGCTTTGATGGCTCACGTCCCACACCAGCGCGTCTACAGGACTGTCAAAGGCCCGGTGCAGGGCAATGGTCAACTCCACCGTGCCCAGGTTACTTGCCAGGTGGCCGCCGTTTTTTTGTACCACACCGATAATCTCAGCACGAATTTCAGAAGCAAGAACCACAAGCTGCGCAGAGGAAAATTTTTTAATATCTTCCGGAAAATGAATTTCTGATAGCGTAATAAATCTCCCGAGTGTCCGGGCTTCCGGCAATTTTACAGGGATTTCCGCGGTTTCCTGCGAAAATCCCTGCTGCTTTACCGGGAAAGCACAGAATGACACTACTTTTTCTTGTGTCTATTCCTTCTGAGCTTTTTCTTTCGCTTATGCGTCGCGATTTTTTGGCGTTTTCGTTTTTTTCCACAAGGCACAACGGCACTCCTTAAAAAATACTTAAAAAGAGTATGCTGTAAAAGAACGGATTAGTCAAGTGTTCTTTTTGGACATTCTGTTATTTGTGGCCTTGACTAAAAATTCTGCCTCAGCTATACTATCAAAAACCTTGGGGCGGCCTGGAGCCGCTTCCTGTGTCCATAAGGAGTAAACATGAGAATCTATGAATTGATGACGATTTTCCCTGTTGAGGAAGATCAGTTCAAAGCCGGGGTTGACAGCGTCAAGGCGGCGCTGGGCGAATTCGGTGTTGAAATCGAAAAAGAAGATTCCTTCGGGGAACGGGGGCTGACCTATGAGGTCAAGAAACGCAACCGCGGGAAGTTTGTGCTCTTTGTCATTAAAGCAAATCCGGCAAAAATTATTGAAATCGACCGGCTTTTCAAGCTGAATCAGGGATTGCTTAAATATCTGTTTGTCCGGATTGACGAATAACGGAGAGGAGAACTATGTCGGATGTAAATCACGTAATATTAATAGGAAGACTTACCAGAGACGCTGAACTGAAATATACTTCCACAGGCTTCGCAATTTCTAATTTTTCTGTCGCTGTAAACCGAAGGCGCAAAAGCGGCGAGCAATGGATTGATGAAGCAAACTTCTTTGACGTGACCCTGTACGGTAAATCGGCGGAAAGCCTGAAAACCTATCTGATTAAAGGAAAACAGGTTGCAGTTGAGGGTGAACTCCGGCAGGACCGCTGGGAGCAGGAAGACGGCCAGCAGCGGAGCAAGGTTGTGGTGGCAGCGAACAATGTGCAGCTTCTTGGGGGCGGCGGCCAGGTGCAGGGCGGAAATTTTAGCGGCGGCGCAGGGGGTGGAAATTACGCTCCCGGTCAAGCTTCCCGACCGTCTTTTCAAGGCCGGAACGGCGGCTATGAACCGGTGCCGGAGGCCGGATCCGCTAGGCAGTCCTTTGGTCAGGATAATTTTGACACCCAGCAGCCCTTTGGGGCGGGCGGGGAAGATTTCGCGGAAGATATTCCATTTTAATTTTAGGAGAAAGCAATGGCAGATATGGAAAACAACATGGGTATGGCCCCTGATGTTCAGGGGCAGGATATTCGGGACATGGATGATCGTGGTGGACGGATGCGGGATAAAACCTTTTTTAATAAAAAAAAGGTGTGCCGTTTTTGTACTCAAAAGGCAAAGATCGATTATAAAGAACCGGATATTCTCAAGCGGTTTACTACCGAACGGGGAAAGATTTTACCCCGGCGGATTACGGGAACCTGCGTAAAACATCAGCGGCAGCTTGCACTGGCAATCAAACGTGCCCGGGCAATTTGCCTGCTTCCTTTTGTAGCGGACTAAGCAGGGCCGCTTTGCAACGGAAAGGATGTTGCCGCCGGGCCGACTCCCGGCAACGGCGGTAACTCGTTTATTTTAGGAGCTTGAAATGAAAGTTATTTTGAATCAAGATGTGAAACATCTCGGAGAAGAAGGAGATGTCAAGGTCGTTGCCAATGGGTATGCCCGCAACTATTTGTTTCCCCGCAATTTAGTCCTTCCGTATAATACGGTTACTGTCGCCTATTTTGAGGAACGCAAGGAAGAAATTACTGCCCGCAAGCAGGCAAAGCGTACTGACGCGGCAAGTCTCAAAGAGCGGATGGAAGGGTTTACTCTGGAACTCAAGATGTCCGCCGGTCCCAGTGGTAAACTTTATGGCGCGGTTACCAACCACACCATTGCCGAGGAAATTGCCAAACACGGTTTTGATATCGAACGGAAACGTATTGATGTGCCGGGCCTCACCATTAAGCATACCGGAAAATATACGGTAGTCATTCATCTGTACGAAGCCGTGACCGCCAATTTGACGGTGGTGGTAAATGCTCAGGAAGAAGTTCGCACACCCTCAAAGGCTCCGCCTGCCAGGCGGCGGTATCAGCGGGAAAATCGGGAAGAAGCTGCGGTAAACAAAGAAGTGACGGCTGCGGCTGTTCCTGTAGTAACCGAAGAGGCAGTAGAGGCCGTTCCGATGGAAACAGAAGCAGCGGGGCCGGAAACCGGCGCGAAGTAAGATGGCGGTTTCCCTCAAGGATAAGGTTCCGCCTCATAATCCTGACGCGGAACAGGCTGCCTTGGGGGCGCTGCTCCTGGATTGGGATAAGGTTGATGAGGTCGCCGCCTCCCTTTCCCCGGAATATTTTTATTTTCAGCGTAACCGGATTATCTATGAGGCAATTTTTTCCCTCAAACAAAAGGGACAGCCCGGTGATTTATTTTCACTCACGGAGGAATTGCGAACATCCGGCAGCCTTGAAGCGGTCGGAGGGTATGCCTATGTCAGCTCTTTGACTGACACGGTTCCCACCAGCGCCAACATTGACTACTATGCACAGATTGTTCAGGATGACGCCCTCCGCCGCAATTTGATATTGGCCTCAGCCCAGATAACTGCCGATGCCCATGATGAAACCAGAGAAGTCAGCGCTATTCTCGAGGAAGCGGGGAACCGTATATTTTCCATTTTCAATTCACACAGTACCAGAGATATTCGAGGTGTCAAAGAGATGGTGGAAGAGACCACCGCCGCCATCGAAAAGCGTATAGATAGCAAAGATGAATTTTCCGGAATACCTACTGGTTTTAAGATACTGGATACCATGACCGACGGTTTTCAGAATGCGGAAATGATTGTTGTCGGCGCCCGGCCTTCCATGGGAAAGACGGCTTTGGCCCTTTCCATGATACAGCACATGGTTATGGAAAAAAAAATATCTGTTGGTTTTTTTTCTCTGGAAATGTCCGGCCGGTCAATTATGCAGCGTCTATTTTCAATGGAGGCCCGTATTGATTCTAAACGAATTCGTAACGGGATGCTTTCAAAGAGCGAAATACAGACCCTGCTGGATGCCGCGGGACGGTGGTTTGATGCGGACGGCTATTTGCATATTGTCGATACCCCAAACAATAAACTCCTCAATATTCGCGCTCTGGCGCGGCGGATGGTGTCTGTACACAATGTGAAAATTATTTTTATTGATTATATCGGGCTCATTACCCTGGAAGAGGCGGCCGCGCGGGTGCGGCCCCGGTTTGAGCAGGTGGCGGAGATATCCCGGTCTCTCAAAAGTCTTGCACGGGAACTGAATATCCCCATTGTGGCTCTTTCACAGGTAAACCGGGAATCGGAAAAAACAAAAAGCGGGCCAGGCTTGGCGGATATCCGCGATTCAGGGGCCATTGAGCAGGATGCGGATGTGGTGATTTTGATTAATGACAGCGACCCCCGCGATAAAGAAGAAAAAGACAAAGCTCTCACGGTTGAACGGACGCTACAGGTGGCAAAACAGCGCAACGGGGAAACCGGCCCGGTTAAAACCACTTTTCTCAAATCTATTACCAGATTTGAGAACTGGACCGGCCGGGAGCAATAAAACGATAAGCAATAAGAGTCACTGGGTTATTGGTACATACCAGTCGTTTAATATTTCACCTTTCCCCGGCTCGTACCAGGAGACCCCGCCGTCGTTCGTCAGCACCGCCAGCATCTCCCCGGCTTTGACAAGTTTTTGAGGCAGGGCCGCGGCGCGCTGTAACGTGAGCTGCT
>JAITOJ010000044.1 GCA_031290005.1 Treponema sp.
CCAAAACTAACTGCCCCCCCCCCCCCCCCCCCCCCCGAATACGGCGCACTAAATAGTACAAACACTCTTATGCCAATTCCAGCTTCACCGGGCAGTGGTCAGAGCCAATAACCGACGGACAAATAACCGATGATTTTACCGCCGGAAGTAACCGCTCATTGACACATTGATAATCAATACGCCACCCCGCGTTTTTTTCACGGGCATGAAACCGATAACTCCACCAGGTATATTGGTCAGGGTCCTGGCAAAAATGCCGAAAGGTATCCACAAAACCAGAGGAAGTAAAAGTGTCCATCCACGCCCGCTCCTCAGGCAAATAACCGGGATTTCCCTCGTTAGCCTTGGGGTGTTTCAAATCAATGGGTTTATGGGCAATATTGTAGTCCCCGCAGAGCACAATGTTTTTGCCGCCGGAAACCAGGGATTGGCAGAAATCCAGCATGGCGGCGCAGAAATCCAGCTTGTAGGGCAGTCGGGCGCCTGCTTCCTGGCTGTTGGGAAAGTACGCGCAGATGACCACCAGATTTCCGTAACGCACCGCAAGCACCCGCCCTTCATCATCAAAAGCGCTATTTCCCAGGACGAACACCGCGTCCGGCTTAGTTTTACAGTACACCGCAGTTCCCGAATAACCCGGCCTTTTCGCCGAGGCCCAATAAGAGGTATAAGTGACGCCATCGCGTTCGGGAAATTTAAGACTCGGCGAAAGCTGCCCGGGGTTTGCTTTGGTTTCCTGTACACAGACAATATCCGCACCGGAAGAAAACAGCCACGGGATAAAGTCTTTTTTTTCCACTGAACGGATACCGTTCACATTCCACGAATAGATTTGCATCATGTCGATTATCCTCCAAACTGCCGCATAAGCCGCGCCTGCATACCCTTGTTTTTGGAAAACTTCTTCATGGTCAACCGGGTCTTCTCGAACTGCTTAATCAGCCGGTTCACCTCAGCCACGGAGACGCCGGAGCCTCTGGCAATGCGTTTCCGGCGGTTGGGGCCGATAATCAGGTGGTTGGCCCGTTCCTTTTTGGTCATGGAAAGGATAATCGCCTCCTGGGACTTCATGGCTTCGGGGTCAATGTCCTGGCCTCCAAGCTGGCCGGAGAGGCCGGGCATCATCTCCACCAGGGACTGGATGGAACCCATCTTTTTGACCCGCTGAATCTGGTCAAGCATGTCCTGGAGGTTAAAGGTTTCGGTGGAAAGCTTTTTTTGCAGCTTCTCCGCCTCTTCCACATCGATGGTCTCCTGGGCCTTTTCCACCAAAGACACCACGTCGCCCATGCCCAAAATGCGGCTGGCAATCCGTTCCGGGTGAAAGACCTCAAAGTTCTCGGGTTTTTCCCCGGTGCCGATGAACAGGATGGGCTTGCCCGTTACGGACTTGAGGGACAGAGCCGCCCCGCCCCGGGCGTCGGAGTCAAACTTGGTCAGGATCACCCCGGTGAGGCCCAGCCGCTCGTCAAAGGTCTTGGCAATGTCCACGGCGTTCTGGCCAGTCATGGCATCGGCCACCAGAAGCAGCTCCTCCGGGCCGACCGCCTTTTTGACCGCCGCGATTTCATCCATCATGGCTTCGTCGATTTGCAGGCGGCCCGCGGTGTCCACGATGAGCGTATCAAAGCCGTTCTTTTTGGCGTGGGCCAGGGCGTTTTTTGCCACCCGCACCGCGTCTTTGCTTTCCTCGTGATAGATTGGGATGCCCACCTTCTCGCCCAGCACCCGCAATTGCTCGATTGCCGCGGGGCGCACCAGGTCGCAGGCGGCAAGCAGGGGCTTCCGGCCTTCTTTGGAAAGCCGCAGGGCCAGCTTGGCCGCAACGGTGGTCTTGCCGGAACCCTGCAAGCCCAGGAGCAGAATCACCGACTGGGTGTCCGGCCCCTTGAGACGCAAATCCTGCTTGCTGTCCCCCAAGAGGGCGGTGATTTTGTCGTAAATGATTTTGACAAACTGCTGTCCGGGATTCACGGAGCGCAGGACTTTTTCGCCCTTGGCCTCCTCGATGGTGCTGTTCACAAAACGGCGCACCACCCGGATGTTCACGTCCGCTTCCAGCAGGGCCATCTTGATTTGTTCGACCGTCTCTTCGATGTTCCGTTCGCTGATGGAAGCCTTGCCGCTCAAAGTGCGGACAACGTTTGAAAAGGTATTGGTTATTCGTTCCAGCATAGGGCGTTCCTTTTAATTATAGTTTGGTAAGCAGTTCCAGCAAAAAGTCCGCCGGCTCAATCTCGCGGTTCAAAATCCGGTAGAGGCCGTCGCAAATCGGCAGCTTGAGGCCGCGTTTTTGGGCAATCTGATGCACATACTTACAGGCCACCACCCCTTCGGGCAGATAGCCGATTTCACCGATGCGGGCAATCAGGTCGTCCAGATTTTTATAGCGGCCCAGCGCGTTGGTTTTGATGATGTCCTGTCCAAACCGGCGGTTCCGCCCGTATTTGCTGCGGCAAGTAACGTCCAAATCCCCCACTCCGGAAATGGAGGCAAAGGTTTCAGAATGGGTGGCCCCCAGGGCAAAACCGATGGTTTGAATCTCGTTCAATCCCGCCGCAAGGAGCAGGGATTCGGTGTTGTCCCCGAACAAGTCCGAATTTTCGGCAATGGCGTCCAGGCTGCCGAACACCACGGCCACCACATTCTTGGCCGCCGCGCACACCTGTACGCCGATGACATCAAAGCTGGAATAGGCCATAAGGCCCGGCACTTTCAGAAGTTCCCGAAAGCGGATGGAATTTTTCGGGTTTTCGCTGGCCGCAATCAGGCCGGTCAGTTTTCCCATGGCCACTTCTTCCGCATGGCTCGGCCCGGCGACATAGACCAGATTCTTTTTATAGCATTCCGGTAGCGCCCCTTCCAGGGTCTCCAGAATCAGCTTGGGCCCCTCTGGGGAAGCCACAAAGCCCTTGGTCACCACACCGATACAGGCGCGTCCCTGGGCAATGTCCGGCACGACGGCGATTTGCCTTGCCGTGGCGGCCAGATACAGGGACGGGGAAGCGAGGATCACAAATTCCTTGTCCGATGCCGCCTGAGCGTAGTCCGTGGTGGCGTGCAGGCTTTCCCACAGGCTGAATCCCGGCAGATAGCGGGTGTTCTGGTGGTTCCCGTTGATGTCCGCCGCCGCTTCCTGTTCCCGGGCCCAAAGTTCCACCTGGTGCCCCCCCCGGGCCAGAGCATGAGCCAGAGCGGTTCCCCAGGCTCCCGCTCCGATAACTCCAATGGTCTTAGTCATTCCAGTCAAAAATCTCCGTGGGTTTGAAAAAAAGTGTGATTTCCCGCTCCGCGCTCTCCGGAGAATCCGAGGCGTGCATGATGTTGTGCTGGGTGTGCAGGCAGTAATCCCCCCGGATAGTCCCGGGCGCGGCTTCCAGAGGCTTGGTAGCCCCCAGGAGCTTTCGTACCAGGGCCACGCAGTCATCGGCCTGCCACACAAAACAGACCACCGGAGCGGAAGTGATATAGTCTACCAGTTCCTGATAAAACGGTTTTCCCTGGTGCTCGGCGTACTGTTTTTCCGCCAATTCCCTGGAGATGACCATCATTTTGGAAGCCGTCAGCTTGAGCCCCTTGCGTTCCATGCGGGAGATAATTTCCCCCGCCAGATGGCGGCGGAGCACCCCCGGTTTTAGCATGGTAAAGCACCGTTCCATCACGTTTCCTCCGCAACAACTAATTTCTTTTTGAAGACGAGGCCCAGGATAATAAATCCCAAGCTCACCGCCACCATGCCCAGGCAGAACACCTGACCGGTAGAAATATTGAGCAGAGATTCATTGAGATAGGTTGGAGCGCCCGCGTCTTTGGCAAACCGGTAACCCAAATCTGTGTCAGGCTCCCGGAAATATTCGATAAAGAACCGGAAAATGGCATAACCGGCGGTGTAAACGGCGGCAAGAAAGCCGTCAAAGGGCTT
>JAITOJ010000146.1 GCA_031290005.1 Treponema sp.
CCCGGCTAACCCCTATTCAGGATTAGCTTCATGTCTTCCTTCCCTTCCCTATTACTGTCACATATCATCACCCGCCCCAGCCTGCGTATTTCCGCTTAGAGGTAAGTGTTTTATACTACTCTATCCCCAAATTCTTTGTCAAGCGGTTTTGGGTAAATAACCTGAAATTTTTTAATTTTTTTGTTTCCCATAGCAATCCGCCAGGGACGCAATATACATATCCGCGCCGGGAAGCAATTCTTTCCTGCCCACACCTACGGCGAACATTCCGCCCCGCTTTGCCGCCTCAATCCCCGCGCGGGAATCCTCAAAGACCGCGCAGTCTTTTGGCGGGAGAGATACCAATCCGGCTCCTTTCAAAAAAACTTCCGGGTCCGGCTTAGCCCTGCCCACGGAATTGCCGTCAATAACGGCGTCAAAAAACCGCCCGATGTTCAGCCGTTCCAGAATGAGCGGCGCGTTCTTGCTCGCCGAACCCAGGGCAATACGGCGGCCATCTTGCCGCAGATATTCCAGATAGTCCTTCGCGCCCGGCAGCAGGGCGCGTTCATCGAGGGCACACAGATATTCCACATACCAGGCGTTTTTCTTTGCGGCGGCGGCCTGTTTTTCAGCGTCAGACAGGGACAGACCGCCGACTTCGAGCACTATTTCCAGGGAGCGCATCCGGCTGACCCCTTTCAGGCGCTCGTTATCCCCTTCGGTAAACTCAAAGCCCAATTCACGGGCCAGGCGGCGCCACGCCAGATAGTGGTATGTGGCCGTGTCCACCAGTACGCCGTCAAGGTCAAATATCATGCCCCGGTATTTTTGTAATCTCGTATCCATCTTTTGTCACCCTTATATTGTGCATAACCCCGCCCAGAACCGTTGAAAAGCTCACGCTCCGCCAGGCTTTGGGCAGCCGGGGCGTGATTTTGATTTCCCCGTGCTCCACAGAGAAACCGCAGAACCCCTGAACCGCCACCATCCATGCCCCGCCGTTTGCCGCCGGATGGGTGCCGCCGATGTAGACCAGACCCGCAAACTGCTTGGACTTGCCGGTTATGTCGGTTTCGGCGGTTTTCAGGAAATACGGATAGGCCCGTTCGCTGTCCCCGGTTTCGCAGGAAAGCAGGGCGTACATGCAGGCGGACAGGCTTGAACCGTGCTCCGTGCGCCCTTCGTAAAAATCCAGGTTTGCTTTTTTCACCGCACTGGAAAAATCCGTGCCGAACAAAACCAGCATGGCCACTACGTCCGCCTGCTTGATAATCCGGGTGGCAGCCGCCACCCCGGCGCCGCCCCAGTATTCCCGGGGGTCTTTCAGGCGGGAGCGCACTTCGGCAATTGAGCAGTCTTCCAGCCGGAAATAGCCGTCAAACTGTTCGATAATCCCGGCAATCCCCGTTTCAATCCCCGCCTGACTGGGCTGGGGAAGATACAGGTGGGGAAGCGCGGCCTCCATAGAGGCCAGGTCGTCCTCAAAATCCAGTTTATCGAGCAGGTCGGCCAAAAAATCCGGCTCCATTTTCCGAAACCCTTTGATATACTCCAGCGCCGTCTCAAAAACCGCGAAAATCATCCGGTTGGTGAACGCGTTGTTGTGCACCCGCTCGTGGTACTCGTCAGGGCCGGTCACGTCCAGCGCCTCATAGCGCTTTTTTCCCGGCGAATAGTAGAGCCAGGACAGAAAAAACCGGGCGCACTCCAGTATGACTTCCAGCGCCCCTTCGCGGAGAATTGCCGTATCGCCGGTATGGTCAACGTATTTGTGTATGCCATAGACGACGTCGGCGCTGATGTGAATCTGCTTGTCCCGGAAATAGGTGCGCACAGGACGACCGGTGAACACATCAATGACGTTGAATTCCGTGCAGGCGTCGTCCCCGGTTTCCTGACTTTCCCAGGCGTAAAAGGCCCCTCGGTATCCGTATTCCGCGGCCTTGCGTTTTGCCCCCGGCAAAGTTTGAACGCGGTAGCGGATGAACTGGGCCGCCAGGCCCGGCTCAACGCAGAGAAAATAGGGGGCCATGAACATTTCCGTATCCCAGAAAATTGCACCCTTGTAGGTCTGCCCGGAAAGCCCCCGCGCGGGAATGGAAAGGCTCCTGCCGTGCCGGGGGGCGATGATGTGCAGGTGGTACAGGCTGTACCGCAGACAGCGCCGGACATAGTCGTCCCCTTCAATGACCACGTCGCCGGTTTCCCAGATTGCGTCCCAGCGTTGTTGATGGGAGACGAGTGTTTCTTCCCAGCCCGCGTTCAAAGCGCCGGTGACCGCCTGTTCCGCCAAGGCAGCCAAATCCCCTCCCCCATCCGTGCGGTTCGCGCGGTCTGGGGTAACATCCCTGTTTGTATAGACCGCGCCGCACACCTCGAATTCCACGGGGGCCTTCCCGTCCAAGCGCACGGTATATATATGGAAGATTCCGTCACCGGACTGCTGGATTTCATGTTTTTCAATCCCGCTGCCGCCGCCGTTTTTTATCCCGTCCAGGCCGGATATGCCGGAAGCAACGGCCAGGGGGATTTGCTGTTCCAGGGTGCGGCATTCTGCGGTAAGCAGGGGAGCTGAGGCCGCAAAGCGGAAACCGCCCAGATGGGGGCCGTTCAGGTCGCGCACCGCGCAGTTCACGCCGGTTTTGACGGTCACCATGACCGGCACGTCAGAGGACAGGGCGTATGTTGCGCAGAGCCGGTGCACATTGGACATATCCGCGAACCGCCGGGCGCGCAGGGTCAGGGCGCCGGCAGGGGAGCCGCCCACGCGCCACGTAGTTTTGCGGGAATAGATGCCGTACCGAAAATTGAGCGCCTGTTCGTGGGAAAGCAGATGGCTACCGTCAAGGCGGAGAGGGAGGCCGTCCACAGAAAAGGCGGTATACAGCGGGTCCGGGGCGTTCACCGGTTCCCGCCAGAGTTCTCCCTGCTGGTCATATATGCCGCTCAAAATCGTGGCGGGCAGGGCCGAAGCGTCCGCATCGTCAGGCACGCCCCGGCGGCCCAGATAGCCGTTCCCCGTGAGGAGCCGGTTCCCGTTTTGAAGCAAGTCCTCGGTGGTTGTGCCGTCGTCACTGATGTCCCATTCCTCAAGCCGGTACATTCAGGGCGTCTCCGGCGTTTGGGCGCGGGGGATAGTCAGCCCTTTGCTGTCCAACCGGCAGGGACGGCCGTAAATCACCAGGGGAATCTGGTCAAAATCCGTATCTACGGCGGAAAAAACGACTTCTTTTTTGCCCACCCGCACGCGGATACGCGCCCCGCGATAGAGGATGCGGAATTCATAGCTTTCCCACCGGGCGGGCAGCGTAGGGTTACAGACCAGAACGTCCCCGTCGCTCCTGAGGCCCCCGAAGCCGTAAACAATGTTCATCCATGCGGCGGCAATGCTGGTGGTGTGCAGACCCTCGGCGGTGTTGCGGTTGTAGTTGTCCAAATCCATACGGGTGGCAAAGCCAAAAAATCGGAAGGCTTCTTCGCTTTTTCCCAGTTCCGCGGCGAAAATTGAGTGAATGGACGGCGACAGGGAGGACTCGTGAATCGTGTGCGGCTCGTAGGTTTCATAGTTGATTTTTTTGACTTCCGGGGAAAATTCCTGATTATACAGAAACAGAAACATCAGCACGTCGGGCTGCTTTATCATGTCGGTGCGGTAAATGCGGTCATACGACCAGTGGTAGTAGAGCGGAAAATCGGAGACCGGGATTTGGGAAATCTCGATGTGGGGCAAATCAAAGTACCCCTCGTGCTGCTCAAAGAGTTTGGTCTTTTGGTCAAAGAGGAGTATCATTTTTTCCGCGCATCGAATAAACTCCGCCCGCTCCTCCGGGGACAGGCCGGTTTTTTGCGCCAGCGCCGCGTAGTCCGCAGGGGAGCTTTGTTCCATGTCCGCAAGCACCGCGCCGGTGTATTCAAAAGTCTTCTTGGCCATGAAATTGGTGTAGCAGTTGTGGTTCACCATCAGGTGAAACTCATCAGGCCCCATGACCGCGTAAAACCCGAAGCCGTTCTTGTTCCATGCCCCCCGGCAGGCCAGGAACCGGGAGATTTCCACCAGCATCTCCGCCCCGTGGGTATGGAGGAATTCCATATCCCCGCTCACTCGCACATAGTGGGCGATGCCGTAGGCCACGGCGGTGCTGGCCTGGAATTGCAGGCTGGCGTGCTGCCAGAGATTGCATCCCTCCTCGCCATTCAGAGTGGCCACGGGATAGCAGGCCCCCTGGCAGTCAAGCTGGCGGGCGCGGATGCGGGCCTGGGCCAGGGTGGCGTAGCGGTAGTCAAGCAGATTGCGGGCGGCCTTGAGGTTTGAAAACAGATAGAAGGGCAGGCAGTAGGTTTCGGTGTCCCAGAAGGTGTGGCCGTTATAGGCTTCGCCGGTGAGGCCCTTGGCGCCGATATTGTTCGAGGGGTCGTAGCCGTGATAGGTCTGGCGCATCTGGAAAATACAAAACCGGATGCCCTGTTGGTTGAGTTCGTCCCCTTCGATGCGGATGTCCACGGCGTCCCACACCCTGGCCCAGTAGTCCTCCTGGGCTTTCAAAGCCTTGGCAAAACTCCTGACTCCGGCGGCACGGCGCACACCGAGATCCCAAAGGGCATCCGCCGCCTCGTTCGGCGTTTTTTCCGCCAGATTGCAGACTTTTTTTTCGACCCAGGCTTCCCTGCCGGAAGACAGGGGCAGCGTCACGGTATACCCTGCCGTTTTGTCCGCTTCGTATTGCATAAAACGCGCGCCAGAGCTTGCGCCGCACACAAAGCCGGAAAATATCCGCTGGCCTGTGCGGACCGTGACGGCCTGAATCGCCGCGCCCTGCCCCGAACCGGTTTCAAACCAGTCCCGCTGTTCCGCGTTCCAGTAGCATTTTTTGTTCCAGCCGTGAAGGGTATTAAAACTGTTTGCCACGCGGACAGACGCTTCAGCGCTCCCGGTATCCAGGGTGAGGGAGACCCGCTGAAAGCCCTCCTCGGCCTGTTCCATGTTGAGGAAGCGCAGAAACGACACGCCCACTGTCCGCCCGTCAGGCAAAATCCAGTCGAAACTGCGGGTAAACGTGCCTTTCCGCATATCCAGTTCACGGCGGAACCGGGCGATTTTTGAGCGCCCCATATCCAGGGTTTCATCAGTCACACGGATTTCCGTGCTGAGCCAGTCCACGGCGTTCACCATGAAATGGGTTTTGGTGACGATTCCCTTATAGGCGGTTCCGGGGGTGTCCTCTTCTTCGTAAATACCGTTGAAATAGCTGCCCCGCAGGGACTCAACGCTCCCTTCTTCGTCGGCGCAGCCCCGGACGCCCATATATTCGTTGCCCAGGGAAAAAATCGATTCCGAAACCAGATTGCGTTCAGGATGCCAGTCGTCCTCAATTATTTTCCAGGGGTCGCATACCAGATAGGTATCCGCGTGTTTTCCCATTATCCGTTCTCCCTCACCCTTTCAGTCCCGACTGCATGGACACCTGGGTTATTTGCTTCTGAAATATAAAAAAGAGCGTGATTGGCGGCAGCACGGCGAATACGATTCCCCGCAGAATATCCACGTCGTTTGCCCGACTGCCCCGGAACTGGAACAGCCTGACCATGACAGTCTCCAGGCCGGAATTCCGCAAAATCAGATAGGGCAGCAAAAAGTCCGACCAGGCCGCGTTCACGCTATACATCACGATGACCATGATGACCGCCTTGCTTAAAGGTACGGCAATCCGGGTGAAAATCAGAAAGTCCGAGCCGCCGTCGATTTTTGCCGCCTCGATGAGGGAGGGCGAAAGCTCGTCAAAGAAATTTTTGAATAGCACCACATAAAAGGCGTTGGCCCCCATACTGAGCCACAGGGGCAGGAAGGAACCGGTGAGCTTGAGGCGGGAAATATTGATGAACAGGGGGACAATGCTGGTGGTCGGGGGAATCAGGAGGCCCCACATGACCAGGGCAAACACCAGATTTGACCCGGCCGGCTTGATTTTGGACAGGGCGTAGCCCAGAAGTCCGTTGAAAAACACCGCGCAGGCCACGCTCCCCAGGACAGAAAACAGGGAGTTCCGGTAATACCGGATAAATTTGAGGTCGTTCCAGGTTTTGGCATACCGGCTGAAATCGAATTTCCTGGGCAGAATCGTGGTCTCCCGCACGAATTCCCGGATGTCCTTGAAGCCCGACAGAATCACCCATAACAGGGGGGCGACGCAGACACACACCACCGCCGCGCCGGACAGGATGATCGCGGCGTACAAGAAGCGTACCAACGGCCTGGTCAAGTCGGTAGTGCGGATGATGCCGTTGTTTTCCATTATATGTCCTGCCTTTTGCTGATTTTGAAATACACTGCCGTCAGAGAAGCAAGAATCACGCAGATGATGACCGACACTGCCGCGGCTTTGGGGTAATCGAAGCGCTCAAAGGCGAACTTAAAGACCAACTGCATAATCGAGATGGAGGCATTGTTCGGCCCGCCGTTGGTGAGCACCAACGGCTCGTACAAAATTTGGAACACCGAAATAATCTGCAAAATGAGCAGGGTGCGGGCCAGATTGTAAATGCACGGCAGGGTGATATAGCGCACCCGGATCCAGATGCCCGCGCCGTCAATAATGGCCGCCTCGTAGAGCGACGGGTCGATGCCCTGCAAACCCGCGATATACAGCAGGGTGGTTGCCCCGGCGCCCTTCCAGGTGAGGGCCGCCACAATCAGGGGGATTGTCCACTTGGGATTGGTGAGCCAGGGCTGGGCTCCAATGCCGGCCTTAGCCAAAAGGATATTGAGTATCCCTGTGCCGCCGGGGCGGAAAATAAAGCCCCACATGAGCACCATGGCCATACCGGGCACAATGTTGGGTATATATATGCCCACTTTGAACAGGGATTTTCCCTTGCGCACCTCGTTTATCAAAATCGCCAGAAAAATCGGCGCCAAAAATCCGATGACCAGGGACCACAGGGTGTAGCTGACCGTGTTCCGCAGGGCGGGCCAAAAGTCCGGGTGCTCAAACACGGCAGCGTAATTTTTGAGGCCGGCAAATTCAATCAGCCGCATCCCGTTTGCGCGGTACAGGGAAAGCCGGATACTTTCAATCAAGGGTTCCCACACAAAAAACACAAACAATAGCACGCTGGGCAGCATAATGAGCCACCCAGAGATATTTTTTGAGCTTTTTATCGAATTTTTCACCTTTCGCCGCCCTCTGTTACTGCGCGGCATTCAGCAATTTTTGGAAATTGGCCTGGGCCGTATCCAAAAGACTCTGTACGTTGGCGTTCCGGTCGGTAAGCACAGCCTGGAGCGCCTTGGTCAGCTCGGCGTACAAGTCCTGGGCAAGCACGGGTTCCTCGTTTTTGAGATTGCGGCTTTGGGAGACCATGGCGAAATAGTCGTTGTAGAGCCGCATATCCACGTTCCGGTAAGCGTTGAGGGCATCCTGCTGGGCTTTCTGGTAGTCCGGGTCGCTCCATGCCGGGAACGAGGGAATCACCGGAATGCCTTCTTCCTTCCGCATCTTCGCGTCAGACGCAAGCCCCGCTTTTGCGGCCTCCGTGACCACCGGAGCGCGCCCCATGATTTCAAGGTAGCGCAGGGCGGCAGCCACTTCCGCCGGGGTGGCGTTAGCGGCGAACATATAGGGTGTGCCGCCCATGAGGGAGTACTGCCCCCGCGGGCCGGCGGGAATCGGGACCAGGGCAAGGTCGCCCACGGGAAGCCCGTTTGCCATGGTGGGCTGGTTCACCGCGTCCTGGGCCGCGATATACATTGCGGCCGCGCCCGTGCCGATGGCCCGGAAGCCGCTTGACCAGTCCTCGTTGGTGGGGTCGGGGGTGAGCACGTCGTACTTCCACTTGAGGTCTTTGACGTATTGCAAGGCAGCGGCGGCTTCCGGGGTGTTCAACTGGGCCGCCCACTTGCCGCCTTTCTGGACTTCAAAGACCGCGCCAAAGCCCCAGGCGATGTTGGTGAAGTGCCAGCCCCCGGCGTTGTCTTTTGCCAGAAGGCAGAGTCCGGCGCTGCCGGTTTTCTGCTTGATGGTCTGGGCGGTTATGGCCAGTTCTTCCCAGGTTTTGGGATACCGGGGCACGCCGTTCCGGTCTACCAGCCCGGCTTCCCGAAAGAGTTCCACGTTCAGCATGAGGCCCAGGGCATAGGCGTCCCGGGGGATGCCGTAGATTCTGCCGTCTTTTGACAACAGGCTCTTGATGGATTCGTTCATCTTGGCGTCCCAGCCCAGAGCCTTCACTTCAGAAGTGATGTCTCTCACAAAGCCGCCGGCAATCAATTTTTGCGGCTCGGTAAACCAGGTTTCAAAGATGGTCGGGGCCTGCCCGGCTTCCGCCATGGACACAAAGGTGTCCGTGGCATACCGGTACTGGGCGGGCTGAATCATGGCGTCAGGGTAGAGTTTGTTGTATTCCCGCACCCAATTTTCGTGCATGGCGATTTCACCGGGCAGGGTGTCTTCAGGCCAAATCCCCAATTTGACCACGGTTTTGCCTTCGGTATTTTGGTCTTTGCCGCCCAGGGCGAACAGAATCGACGCCGCCACTGCCAGGGCAGCGGCCAGCACAATCGTTTTTTTCATAAAAGTGTCTCCTTAATAAAATTTACAGCCGGATTTCCGCCATCACCCGGACATAGCCCCAGTGATACTGGGTTTGCTGAATAAGACTGCCGGTATTCCAGACCACCCCAAAGGTGGTGTTGGCAATCGCGTTTTCCAGATTGACCCCCAGGTCGATTTTCATGTCGTTGATGCGGGAATCCTTGTCAGCGGCATCAGGCACATTGTCGTAATAGAGAATCGTCCAGGGGATAAGGGTTCCTATCCCGTTTATAATGCCCGGAATTTCATAGTCCACATAGGCCGTGGCCAAAAGGGAACGCCCGTCCGGGGTTACGTCGGTCAAATCCAGAAAGTCGATGATGATTTCCGAACCGATTTTGTAAAACAGGCCGTCGTCCCCCCGGGGCTCAAACAGGGTGAACTTCATGGAATGTTCTTTGCCGGCTTCGGTTTCAGCGTTACCGTAGAGCTTGTAGGACAGGGACATACCGGGGAACACCCGGCCTTCGGAATTGAGGATGTAGTCCGTGAGCCAGCCGTATTGTCCGGGCCAGCGCATGGTTGCCCCGCCGGACACTTCGTATTCCAGTTTTTCCGCGCCGCCGCCGTTCTTAATTTTGGTGCCCATGTCCAGGCCGACAAAAGGCTCCATGGAGATTTCTTCGTTCAGGTTGACGGTATAGCCCACCTTCGCGCCCCACAGCAGCGGGTCGGGATCTTTGTCTATCCCCCAGTCATTCTGCATACCCAGGGACGCATAAATCCTCAAATCCCTCATGGACGCGGGATTTATCGCCGTATCGATGCCAAATGCAAGGCCATTTCTGTTATCTTTAGTAATTGTGTCCGCTGTATACGTATATTGCGTGCCTAACTTCAGATTAATGCCGAAACTGT
Source organism: Treponema sp. (assembly GCA_031290005.1). GTDB lineage: Bacteria > Spirochaetota > Spirochaetia > Treponematales > Treponemataceae > JAISTZ01. Next base: position 9,429 of record JAITOJ010000146.1, read on the forward strand.
CACGATTATACATGACGGCCACCATTTGCCCCCGCTGATTCATGCCGAACTTGTCCGCCAGGCCAAAGGCGTCAAATGAGTACTGCTGCATGGTTTGGTTTTCCGGTATTGTGCCATTGGTGCCTTCATATTCATCCATATTTTCCTCACCACGGGAGGTGATAACCGGAAGGCCCGCGATGGTTTTTGAACGGCGCACGTCCACCATGGAATCCAGATAGGCCCAGGAAAATTTGAACCCATCATTTATAAACTGCATTCCCTTGTTCCAGGGAGATGTAAACGGTTCGTTTCCCCCGGCGTTTAACTGGATAAGCCAAGCTTTGTTCAGAATACCCGCCACAAATTCACCGGTCTGATACCGGTTGGTATACAGGGGTTTGCTACCCGGAGCGTGATAGCCCAGGGATGTGTCGCCATAGATTAAATCCAAATGAAACAGGGTAAGATCGATAAAGCCTACCGCCTCTGGGGAATTGACCCGGTTGGTGATTTTTTGATAGGGAGTCAGATTAAAGATAAGGTCTAATTGAGTCAATTCATTTGACAGGCCGTACCGGTACGGATTATCCAGGTCAAGGCCAAAGGACGTGCGGGAAGTGATGTCCAGCCGCGCGCTGCCTCCGCCGCTGATGTCAATGGCGAAAACGGAAAACGCGGCGGCCATGCATAGCGGCACAAACAATAACCGTAATTTTTTCATTTTTATACCTCCTTTTGATAAACCTCCCGGCATTGGAACCGGGAGGTCAGAAAATTAAATTATTTGATAAATAATTCAGCGAACGTTTTGCTCACGTTAGCGGCAAAGGGATCGCCGCCACCAATTTCAATAGTGACTTCATCACCTTTTACCGTGTCGGACAGATTTTTTGCTACAAAAACCCAGTAAGTAGCATCTACGCCATCAAAAGCCTGGAATGCCGCACCAGAACCAAAGCCGGTAATGTAGGTTTCCCCGCCCGCGTCTGCCGGTGCGGCAGTTTCACCGGAAGTCCACTTCGCCCCAGTTTTTGTTCCCGCATCAAATCCCCAGTATGCATTGACATTAGGTGTTTCTGTGGTAAAATCCCATACCAGTTTGGCGCCCGTGAGACTCTTGCTGTTCGCAACATAAATCTGTTCGATTTCAATGCCAACGACATGGTCTGCTTTGTTTTTCAGATGGATAGTATTATCTGCTCCAGTAAGACTGAAATCGCCCAGACTCAGATAATAAGGAGTAAATGTGGAAGTCAGGAGTGTCACATCCTCCTCCTTCTTCTCATCATCGTTTCCATCTCCGCATCCAACAACCAAAACCATTGCCAGCAAGACCGACAACAGCGACCCGATAATCTGTGCAGTTTTTTTCATAAACTGCCTCCTTATGTTTTTTTAGGCAGCGCATACGCGCGCCTTATTTCAAGCGGGAAATCCCGCAAAGAAATCACTCACTCAATCATTCATTCGCTCATTCATGCGCTCACTCCCGCAACAGCGGCTGCAAGGCGTTCATATCCACGGTTACGCCGGCAGCCTCCGCCGCGCTCCGGAAACCCGCAACGTTGCCCGCGAACAGGGCGTTGTACGAAGCGGCGATAGAGGCGCTTGGGGCCGTGGCTCTGGCGTACTGGAGTTTGTAAAACTCCAGGGGAATCCGCAGGTCTTCTTTGGTGTGGGAAAACGCGGGGTTCCAGGATTTTTGCTTGTCCTGGAGATATTCCAGTTCCCGGTAACCGCGTTCGATGGTCGGCTCAATAATCGTGCCTTCTCCGTAGTCGTTCCAGGTGGCGATTTGGATAATCTGGGGGTTGAAGGTGTATGCCGCGGTGAAGGTGAGGTCAAACGTTTCGCCGTTGTTGTAGGCCAGATTGCCGTAGCTGGCGTTCCCCACATCCTCATAACAGTCGTCAAAAGCCGGAAATGCGGTGGCCACGCGGTAAGGCTTGTTTTTCTGCCTCCCGGTGTAAAAACCGGACAAATAGTTTTGCAGGGCGGGAATCGAAAGTTCCCCGTTTACCGACCGGCCCATGGGCGGCCAGGCATAAGAAGCGTCCGCCCAGGACGTGCGGTTGTCCAAATCCACAAAATAGGGCGCGGTTTCTGTTTCGGCGAACAACTGCGCCCACTGGGTCTGGGAAAAATACTGGGGGCCAAAGCAGAGCAGCACCGGGCGGCCTTCATATTTCACATAAGCCGGGTCAGCAAACCAGTTTTGCCCCAGCCAGCGGAACACCTCTTTGCCGCCTGCGGTGGCCGCGTCAGAGGGGACGTTCTCCTTGCCGTTGTATTCCATATTGAGGGTGTTGTCCTCATAACACACCGCGAACACCAGGCCGGCCTTTTTCAGTACCGTCACAAACGCTTTGGCATGTTCGTGAATCTCCCCAAAGTCGTTGACGTTCCTGCTGCCGTACCAGTCGAAAATCACCCCGTCGATACCGGCAATCTTCATGAGCGCGGCCTGATATTCCAGGAGGTTCGCGGCGTTCTGGTCATAGGGGCCGGTGAGGGGGTATTGGTGGGCGTAGATTTTTGCCTGTCCGTTTGTCGTGACTTCCGTGGGATTGATTTTGCCCCACCCTGTCCAGTGGCCGCCGTAGGACGACAAAGCGTTTTCCTGAGATTTGGAAGCGGGGCCTTTGTACCAGGGCATATAATGGACAAGCACCAGAGGGCCGCCGTCAGAAGAAACCGTGGTCGCGCCGGGAACAGAGGCCGGCGGGTTATTCAAGTCTTCCGGGTCAAGAGCGGAAAAACAGCCCGTACAGAGGAATAGAGAGACAGACAGATACAGAAATAGCGGGAATGCGGCCCGGTTCATAGCGCCGCCTTCCCGCACACAAAGGCTAGCCCGTGCGGGGGGGGGGGGGGGGGGGGGGG
>JAITOJ010000149.1 GCA_031290005.1 Treponema sp.
CCGCCGCGCGTATTTATGCTTCACATGCCCCGCAGATAACAGTTTTTCCATAAGCTCTTTGTCTTCGCCGTTCATTTCGCCTTCTAATTTTTTCATGCGTTTACTATTTCTTTTATTTAATCGTTTGTCTAGGATAGAACACTAGAAAGTAAGAAAGCGAGGGCGGTTGCGACTTCGCTTTCTTTGTTTGGGGGCTTCTTATCTTTATTATCTATTTGTCTATTCCTCTATTTGGTGGAAGGTCTGACCCAATCCGCCTTTGACCCCCGCAGCCCCTTCACGCTGACCTTCGAGGAAAATCAGCGGGGCAAGGCCCTGTACTTCGCTCTGCACTGGGAAAACGCCAAGGGCGAGGCGGGGCCGTGGAGCGTGATTCAGAAGGCGATTATTGCGTAATAGAGGGTGGGCTTCCGGGCGATACTGCCGGAAAGTTTGAGGGCGGGGTGAAAGTCCTGCCAACCCAGCCCGTGGGAGCAATCCTGCGGGCTGTTCCAAGCAAAAAGGGCCACGGCCCATTTGCGTAGTTGTCTGCCGTGGTGGAAGCGGACGTCCAACACATGCTGATTGCGGCGCCATTCGACACGGCTCTCCGGTAACGAGGGGCCGCCTATGTTTGTTGGTACGGGGGGGGGGGCGTTAATTACTTGTACCCGTACTGCTTAAGGATTTCTTCGGGCCACTTGCCGCTTTGCAACATTTCAATAACCTTGGTTTCGCCAATTCTTACACCCTCTGTCCGACCATCCTCCCAAGCCTCTCTGCCGCGGACTCCAAGGGCTTTGTCCATATTCCATTCGGTTAATAACATGTTCACCACCTCCGACCCATTAGTCTTTAGAAAATCCGGCAAAACGCCGTGTTCTATGCACCAGTTTACCGCCTGTTTCATTGCTTGGTCAAGATCGCTTGATCGTGCCTCAAACTCCCGCACCTTGTCGATAAAAGCGCTGTGATGGAGAATGACAGGTCGTTAATCTGTTCCATGAACAGCACGTCCTCCAGGGTGTTGATACTGATGGGAACGTCCGGCGGGATGTTCGTCCCCGTGATAGCCCCGTATAGTTCGCGCAGTGTCTCGGCATTGCCAAACAGGAGCGAGAAGACGCTGGCTTTGTACCGTTTGTTTGCGTTCATGGGCGGCAGTATAACACAGATAGAGGGATAGATAAATAGAGGAATAGAGAAGGAGGGGGCTTTGGCAAACCGCTGGAAGGACGGTTCCGCACCCACACAAACCGGTAGCGGATAAAAAACTCGCTCCCCAGCACAAAGAAAATAATAATCCCCTGCAAAATCGATGACACTGCCGAGGGAATCTTGAGAGCGGTCTGTAAAAAGTTGCCCCCCTGAATCAGCAGGGAAAACAGGAACGACACTGCCACGATTACCGGCGGACTCAGCTTGGCAAGCCAGGTGGTAATGACCGCCGTGAATCCCAGGCCCCCGGACATCTGGTCGGACAGAGAATGTTCCACCGCCGACGCCTGCATCATTCCGGCAATACCGCAGAGGCCCCCGGACAGCAGCACCGACACCAGCATAATCCGCGTCACATTCATGCCCGCGTACCGGGCAGTTTGCTCGCTTTCTCCCAGCACATCGATTTCATAGCCCAGCTTTGACTTCTTGAATACCAGATAGAGCGCCCCGGCAAGCAGCAAGGCGACAATCCATCCCATATGTATGCCGAACACGCTGGGCAGAATCGCGTTTTTGGAAAACGTGGCGATTTTGGGGAACCCGCTGGCCGCGGGGTCTTTCCAGGGGCCGTACTGCAAATAGGCTATCCACTTGATGCCCACATAGTTCAGCATCAGGGTCACCAGGGTTTCGCTGGCAGCAAACCTGGTTTTCAGGAACGCGGGAATCAGTGCCCACAGGCCGCCGAACACAAAACCTGCGGCGAACATGAGGGACAGGAGCAGCGGGGCGGGCAGATGAGGAAACGAAAAAGCCGCCAGCGCCGCGCCGTACGCCCCCAGGCAGAACTGCCCTTCCGCGCCGATATTCCAGAACTTCATGCGGAAGGCTACGGCGATACCCAGGGACAGCACGGTCAGGGGAATCGCCTTGTTGACGGTTTCCTTGAACCGGTAGAACGTACCCAAGGAACCGGCGATGATTCTGCCATACACCGCGAAGGGGTTGTAGCCGATACCGGCGATAACAATCATTGAAGCGGCAAGGGCGGCAAGCACCGCCCCAACGCGGAGCATATTTTCCGTTGCACCGGAAAGCTCCGTCCGCGACACAATCCGAATCATGCCGTTTTCTCCAGATGGCCCATCATCAACAGGCCGATGTCTTCTTTGGTGGCAAACCGGGGGTTCACGATGCCCATCACTGCGCCGTTGTGAATCACCATCACCCGGTCGCACAGTTCCCGCAGCACGTCCAGGTCTTCGCCGATAAACAGCACACCCACCCCCCGCTGTTTCTGCCCGTTCAAGGTATCGTAAATGCCGTAGGAAGCGTTGATGTCCAGACCGCGCACCGGATAGGCGGCAATCAGAATCTTTGGCCGCAGCTCGATTTCCCGGCCCAAAAGCACTTTCTGGATGTTGCCCCCGGACAGCTTCTTTACCACATGCTGCACCGACGGAGTGGAAATATCGTACCGGCTGACGATGGCCTCCGCCTGATTTTTCCCCGCACCCCGGTCGATTATCAGCCCCGCTTTGGCGTGGTAGGACTTGAGCATCACATTGTCCGCAATGCTCATTCCCGCGGCAAGACCCATGCCCAGCCGGTCTTCGGGGATAAAGCTCATGGCAATACCCCGCTTGATTATCGCGTGGGGCGAAAGCCCCAGAATATTCTCTCCCAAAAAGCGCACTTCCCCGGAGGTGGCCGTCTTAAGCCCGCTGATGATTTCGCACAGTTCCTTTTGCCCGCTGCCGGCAATGCCCGCCACGCCCAGAATCTCGCCTCCGGAAAGGTCAAAACTCATGTGGTCAATGCTATTGCCGCCTTCCGGCCCGGCCAGGGTCAGATTGCGTACTTCCAGCAGGGGTTTTTCCGAAAGCGCCGGCTCTTCCCGGCGAATTTCCAGGGACACGCTTTCTCCCACCATCAATTCCGTCAATTCCCGGGGACTGGTCTCGGCAGTGTTCACCGTTTTGACCGCCCTGCCTTTCCGCAGCACCGTCACCCGATCGGAAATTTCCATCACTTCGTGAAGTTTGTGGGTAATGATGATAATCGCGCAGCCTTCGTCCTTCATCTTCCACATCATGGAAAAAAGCCGGGCTGTTTCCTGAGGGGTGAGCACTGCGGTGGCCTCGTCAAAAATAAGCGCCCTGGCCCCCCGGTACAGAACTTTGAGAATTTCCACCGTCTGCTTTTCGCTCACCGACAGTTCGTAGACTTTTTTCCGGTGTTCCACGGATATACCGAAGCGTTCCTCAATTGTGCTGATTTTGCGGTCGATTTCCCGCTGATTTACAAAAGCAAACGCTGCCGGAACGTTGCTTTTTTCGCCCAAGGTGATGTTTTCCGCCGCGGTCATCACCGGAATCAGCTTGAAGTGCTGATGCACCATGCCGATCCCCGCGTCAATGGCGTCCCCCGGGGAACGGAATACTTTTTTTTCTCCATTGATAACGATGGAACCCGAATCAGGGGTGTAAATTCCGGAAAGCATGTTCACCAGGGTGGTCTTGCCGGAGCCGTTTTCTCCGAACAGGGCAAGGATTTCCCCCCGCCTCACGGTGAGGTCCACGCCGTCGTTGGCAAGAACGCTGCCGAAGCGTTTGGTGATGTGCTGTAATTCGATATATGGGGATTCCATGTGAAACTATGCTACATCAGGCTATGTGAAGGTGTCAAGAACGAAAAACGGTAAAAAACGTAGAAAAATCGCTGTTTTTTCTTGACTTTTCACAAAAATCACCGTATTATTATGGTATGAATTTACGTGATGTATTAACCGTTGATACGGTAAGCCTTCATTTGAAGGGAACAACAAAAGAAGAAATTATCAGCGAGATGCTTGATATTCTGGTTGCCGCCGGCAAGGTTACGGATAAGAAAGTAGCTCTGGCCTGTGTGCTGGAACGGGAACTGAAAATGTCCACCGGTATGAAGCACGGCATCGCAATCCCCCACGGCAAAACCGATACGGTGAAAGATTTGGTGGCGTGTATCGGCATTTCCGATAATCCGGTAGACTTTGATTCGCTGGACAAAGAGCCGTGCAGGATTTTTGTTATGACCCTTTCTCCGGTAAACAAAACAGGCCCGCATCTTCAATTTTTGGCGGAAGTAAGTCTGTTATTCAAAAGCCCCGAAAAACGGCAGGAAATCCTCAATACTGGCGATAAAGAAAAAGTCATCGACATATTAACCACCTGAGCATTCAGCTATTTCTTTCCTAATTCTGCTGTCTTTCGCGCCGCTGCGTGTACCGCATTGATAATAGCAGCGCGAAAGCCGCGTTCTTCCAGCACACGCAAAGCTTCAATTGTTGTTCCGCCGGGTGAGCACACCGCGTCTTTGAGTACGCCGGGGTGGTCGCCGGATTCGAGCGTCAGTGTAGCCGCTCCTTTTAGGGTCTGCGCCGCGTAGATATACGCCTGTCTCCGAGGCATTCCAAGAGCAACCGCAGCGTCCGCCAGAGCTTCGATAAACACAAAGCCATACGCGGGGCCGCAGCCGCTCACCGCGCCCACACAAGTAAGCAGGGTTTCGGGAACCGCCTCCACCCTGCCCCCAGATGCAAGCAGCGCCGTAACCAGTTCAGCGGCCTCCAGGCTTTCCGCGGAATCGTTGTCAACCGCAAGAGCGGTCATCCCTTCGCCCACACAAGCGGGGGTATTGGGCGAGATACGGACAAGCGCGGCAGGGTGTGCGGCCTGCCCGATATGGCTGCGGATTGATTCAAAGGAAACACCCGCAGCCATGGAGACGACTATTTTGCCGCCCAGATTACCCGCGATTTCCCCCAGCACCGCTTCAATTTGATACGGCTTGACTCCCAGAAAAATCACGTCGCTTTTCTGTGTCAGTTCGGTATTGGAGGCCAAGGCTGTGGCGCCGATTTCAACGGCAGCTTTGGCGGTTTTTTCCAGACTGCGGTTAGTAAGCAAAATGCGGGTTCCCGGAATTACTTTTGCCGCAACTTTGGCGAGAGTAAACCCCATGTTTCCGGCTCCGATAAAGCCCACAATAACATCACTCAGTTTTTTCATGGCAAGTCATCCTTTTAATCGTCAGCAATCGTCAGCAGACGCTATTTTGCGGCCCGGTATATGGCTTCCAAATCCGGTGTGTCCAGCGGCATAAAAGCCCCCAGCTTTCGGCTGCCACAGAAACTGCATTTCCAGGCAAGTTCCTTGATTTGCTCCTCGGTCATTGCGACGCCGAGGCCGCTGATTGCGGTAGGCATGTCAATGGATTGAAAAAACGCCTCGGTTTTTTCAATCGCCGCAAGAGCGGCTTTATTGGTTTCGGAATCCGGGGCGCTGGATGCGCAGGGAAGGCCGAAAATGTCCCGTCCAAACAGGGCGAACCGTTTGGGAAGCGCTTTATACACATACCGCGCCCAGCTTCCCCAGACCGCTGCCAATCCCGCACCGTGGGCCACGTCGAACATGCCGCCCAGTTCGTGCTCAATCTGGTGGGTAGACCAGTCCCCGCCGCCGCCGCCGCAGTTGGTCAGTCCATTGTGAGAAAGGCTGCTGGCCCACATCACTTCCGCCGCGGCATTATAGTTTTGCGGGTCGTTTTTCAGAATCAGGGCATTGCGCATAACAGTCTTGATAAGTCCCGCCGCGATATAATCAGTGAGTTCCGAGTCAGTGCGTTTTGGGTCAAACCAGCGTTCCATGGTGTGCATCATGATGTCCGTGGCCCCGCTGGCAACCTGAAACCACGGCAGGGTGAAGGTGAGAGCGGGATTCATGATGGCGAACTTCAGGCGGCACAAGTCGTTTGAATAACCTCGTTTAATCCAGCCGTCTTCGTTGGTGATTACCGAGGAATCGCTCATCTCGCTCCCGGCGGCGGAGATGGTAAGCACACAGCCGATGGGCGTGCACCCGGTGGGAGCCCGCTTGCGAAGATAGAAATCCCAGACCTCGCCTTCGCTGGCAAGCCCGTAGCCGATGGCTTTGGCGGAGTCGATAACGCTTCCGCCGCCCACCGCAAGGATGAAGTCAACCCCTTCCTTTCTGCACAGCTCGATGCCCTCGTGGACTTTCGAGAGCCGGGGGTTTGGAACCACGCCTCTCAGGGATACGCAGGACACGCCGCTGGCATCCAGAGATTTGAAAATTCGGTCAAGGAGGCCGGACTTTTTGGCGCTCTGGCCGCCAAAGTGCACCAGCGTCTTCTTGCAGTTGAGGGATGCCACCAGCTCGCCAACTTGGCTTTCCGCGTCTTTTCCAAAGACGACACGAGTGGGGGTATAGTATTGAAAATTGTTCATATGAACCTCCGGTTGCTTGTTTTTCGCAAGTATAGCATAAAACCGCGGCAGTTGCTATGTCCCGCCAAATTCACTATGATTTCCCCCATGAACATTCTGGTTATCGGCGGCGGCGGCCGGGAACACGCCATCATCAAGAAACTGAAAGAGAGTCCCCAAGTCAAGCAGGTGTATGCCCTGCCGGGGAACGGCGGCATCGCGCAGGACGCGGTCTGTCTGCCGGGCAAACCTGCGGACGGCAAGGCCGCGCTTTCCTACGCGCGGGAATACGGGATTGACTTTGCGGTGGTGTCCCCCGACGACCCCCTGGTGTGCGGCGTGGCTGATACGCTCCGGGAGAGCGGCATCCCCGCCTTTGGCCCCAGCGCCAAGGCCGCGGCCATCGAAGGGAGCAAGGTCTTCTCCAAAGACCTGATGAAGCGCTATGGTATCCCCACCGCTGAGTACGCGGTGTTCGACGACAGCGCGCAGGCCATTGCCGCCATGGAAGCCCGGAACCGCTATCCGGCGGTTATCAAGGCTGACGGGCTTGCCCTGGGCAAAGGGGTTATCATCGTCCAGACGAAAAGCGAAGCCCGGAGGGCCATACAATACCTTATGGAAGAAAAAGCCTTTGGCCAAAGCGGCAGCCGGGTGGTTATCGAAGAATTCCTCACGGGCCCTGAAGTAACGGTCATGGCTTTCACGGACTCCCGGACCATCGTGCCCCTGATTTCTTCCATGGACCACAAGCGCGCCTTCGACAACAACCAGGGGCCGAACACCGGCGGTATGGGGGTTATCGCGCCCAATCCGCACTACACGCCGGCAATCGCGGCGGAATGTATGGAGCGGATTTTCCGCCCCACCGTGGAGGCCATGAACCGCGAAGGCCGCCCGTTCAAAGGCTGCCTCTACTTTGGGCTTATGCTCACGGACAAAGGCCCCAAGGTCATCGAATACAACTGCCGTTTCGGCGACCCCGAAGCTCAAGCGGTTCTGCCCTTGCTGCAAACCGAGCTGCTGACCATCATGCAAGCGGTGGAAGCGGAGCGGCTGGCTGACCTGGCTGTGCAATTCCGCGGCGGCGCGTCGGCCTGCGTCATTCTGGCCTCTGGGGGCTATCCGGGGGACTACAAGACCGGCCTAGCCATTGCGGGGCTGCCGGACAAAGACGAAGCGGAGCGGCTGGAGCAAAGCGGGGTGTCTGTGTTTCACGCGGGGACAGCAGTCCAAGACAACAGCATGGTGACCGCCGGGGGCCGGGTGCTAGGAATTACCGCTGTTGCCAACGATTTGCCCCAGGCGCTCCGCCGTGCCTATGAAGAAGCGGCGAAGATACGCTTTGCAGGAATGCACTACCGCAGGGATATTGGAAAAAACAATCCGCTCCCAGGGTGTACATCGCAATTCAACGCCGCCCCTTGACACCCGCTCCCCTGCTTTGCTATACTCACCGCATAACCCTTTTGGAGAAGGAGGAGCGCACATGATAACTCACACAACAAGACTTACATGGCAGCCTACCGTTTTCGCCCTCCGGCACATTGCCGGGAACACACGCCACACCGCAAACGCCCACCCTCTCTTCTCTCCACTCTATTCATCTAACAATCTAGTGTTCTATCCTAGACAAACGACTAAATAAAAGAAATAGTAAACGCATGAAAAAATTAGAAGGCGAAATGAACGGCGAAGACAAAGAGCTTATGGAAAAACTGTTATCTGCGGGGCATGTGAAGCATAAATACGCGCGGCGG
>JAITOJ010000021.1 GCA_031290005.1 Treponema sp.
GTCCTCTGACTCAGGGCCGGCAGCGTTCCATGCCTGTGGACATCACCGGCGGGAAACCCCGGCAAGCGGGCCGACCTCGCCGAAAGATCGGCGTTATTCACCGTTGGTAAAATACCCCCCGTGTCTTCCAAAACCACCGTTTCGATGGACTTATTCATCTTGACCAGAAAAACGCTCTGCCCCGCCAAGCCCGCGATAGTTACCGTCTTGCTTGTTTCCCCTTCGGCAAACGCCACCTGCCGTATCGCCTGCCCGGTGTAGGGCGTGGCGGAATCCACAAAGGGGATAATGTAGAAGGGCGTCTCCTGCGGCGGCGGTTCAGACTGGTTTGAAGGTGACGAACCGGTGTCGCAGGCGGTGAATGTTGCGATCACGGTCAGCACGATAAACACAGTTAATACCGTCAAGCAGCTTAAGAAATTCCGTTTCATAAAAATACTCCTCATCTAAATCAAACTAAGGTTATTGATGCTCTAGCACACAGTTTATCGCCGCCTCAAGGCGGGTGTCGGTGCCGGCTTGCAGCGCGTCGTAGTCAAACTCCACGGGTATATCCGGCGGAAAGCCTTCCCCTTCATAGATTTTTCCGTCAAGGTATTTTACTTGCAACGAGGGGGTGTATACGAGTTTCAAAAGCGGCGCGGTGAATTGGCCGCCGTTATATTTGCGGTTATCGGCGATCCCGCCCTGCGCTCCATAGGTTGTCCCCCCGACCACATAGCCATTGGGCAAAGCGGCGGCTATCATGGCGCTCGTTTCACTGCATGACGCGGACTGTATATTGACCAGCGCCACAATGGGAACCATGAGCGCCACCCCATCCGGCGCGGGAAAGACTTTGTATGGCAGCCAGGGGGTGTAATCGAGCCGGTTATCCCCCAGTTTGGAGCGCGTATAGGCAAAGGTCAGTTCCTGATTTATCATCCTGCCCCAAATAAAAGACAAATCCAGAATAGCACCGCCCCCGTTACCCCGCAAATCAATGACAACGCCTTTAACGTCAGGTTTTTTTAGGTCGTCAAAAAATTGGAGCGTCTTACGCATCACATCTCTGATCTCCAATGCCAAGCGCCATTCCGGATCAAGATCAGGATCGGTGAGCAGTTCCCCATCGCTTTTTCCCGCAGTGTTGGCGGCATCTATCTTCATGTAAAGGTCTTTGCGCACGGCGTAGCAATAAGTTATGTCGTAATAATTAAAACCGGTAAACTGAAAATAAAGAATACGCCCGCCTGAAACCGGAAGGCTGCCCGTTGCCATCGCAAAGTTGCTGGAATTGATACCATAGTCGTTCCTGTCCCCGATTGCGGCTGCATGATATTCCCCGCCGTTTCCGGTAAAGCGAGACTCAACCGCACTCCGCAGCTCGGGGGTGCTAAACCGTTCCACCCACCAATCGGAATGGATGAAGGACGGTGATTTTTCCAATAGTGACGTATTACCGCCCGAATCAAAATATTCATAAAGATTAAGTCCGTGTTTTTGGTAATACCGCGCGACTGATGGGTCCAGGTACTTCGTATTTCCGTAGAGATCGGATATAGTCAAAGTATAGTGTCCGTCCACCAAATCTTTGGTAATATTCTGGAAATACCGGTAGGCGGTGAGAAAGTCCACATTCTTTGTTACATCAAGAGCGGCGAACTTGGGTTTATAGCTGTTGTACACGCCGTCCCAGTCGGTCGGGTCGATATTCCAAAAGAGATAGTTGTTGTTCATCCCGGTCCAGTAGCTCTCAAATACCGAAGACCAGGTGACAGCGACGGTTGATGCTCCGGCATTCGAATAATCCTCGGGGCGCTCTAGATTAACAACATCGCGGCACGAAAAACAACACAGCGCGACAAGTATAAGGGCGTATTGCGTAATTTTCATTTTTTTGCTCCGGTGAAAACAGAAAATAGGTTGGCGTTGAACAGTACCCCCGCCTGTATGGTTATCGTGTCATTGATGCGGGGTACTTTTTGGATCATATAGTCCTTTTGCATATCCGTGAGGCCGTAATTAAACCGGCCTTCCACATAGAAGGTACAGAACGAAAGGGCATACTGCACTCCTATACCCGCCAGAAGCCCCGCCTCAAAGCGCTGATCCCGCTTGTTATCCCAGGGAACCTGCTCGTCGTAGGATTCATAGTAAATCGCATCCACATCGAAGGGATTTTGAGAAAGCCCCCGGGCGCTTCCTTTGATATGGCTGTCCGCCCAAAGTCCGATGTAGCCGCCGGTGTTGAGAAAGCCCCGCAACCGTTTGCCGCCGAAAGAGAAGTTCGCCATCAGGGGCAGTTCCAGATAGCTGTTCGTCCACTCGCTATGAATAGCGCTATTCAGTCCGGTGCGTACCAGCGCGTGGTTTTTCTGGGTGTACTGAAACGTGGTCTGCACCGCGAGCCAGTCGAAAAACTGATACCGCGCCGGTATGCCGATGGTAAAGCCGTGGCCGTTTTGATATTCGGTAAACGCCCGGTAGCCGGCAGAGGAATAGAGCATATTATAGGCGTATCCTCCCTCAAGGCCGATATACAAACGCTTTGTTTCCGCCGGTTCGGTTTGGGTAGACGCCGGGGTAATCGCAAAGACACTCCATAAAACCATGATAAAGAGAAGTCTCTTATTCCGACAAAAAGCCGTGGATGGTTTTTCACACCACGAAAAAAAACAAGGAACAACGGTATGTACCGCGTGGAGGGTACCGTACCGCTTTCTCTTAGATAGAGTCAACACATTTTCTCCTATTGAATCTCCATACCTCCATTCTACCATACCTTTCCCCTTATCGTCAAACGCAAACAAAGAAGGCGAAGCCCCCATATATGGTGACAAACACCATAATTCCCCTACCAGATAGATCCGATGCGGTCTTCCCCCCGCCTCCGGTGGAATCATCATCTATCCCGTTATATGCTTTATCAAATCTTCAAGGCAAACTGGCTTTTATATGCGCTATTGCCGCATCAAGCTGCTTATCTTTACCCTGGTTACGGAACTCGTTCCAGTCGAACTCGACCTCTTCGTCCGGCGAAATGCCGATGCCTTCATAGCTCTCGAAGTTGAGACCTTTTGTCTGCAAGCCGGCTTCGGTCACATTAAGCCACAGCTTGTTGCCGCTGAATGAGCCGTCATGGGTGGCTGCCGGCGAAGTATCTCCCCAGCGGGGGCCTGTGGCGCCCCATGTTCTGGTGCCGATCAGATAGCCGTTAGGCATACTTTTGATCGCCAGCGGTATTAATTCCCCACAGGAAACCGAGTAATCGTTAATAAGCGCAACTACCTGAATGGTACCGGCGTTTGTGGCCCGGATGCCGTCAGCGGGGTTTGCTCTGAGAATGTAGGGCGCCCACGGCATATAGTCCAGACGGTTTATGCCTTTCTTAGTTCTGGTATAGGCAAAATGTAAATCTTCTGTAAGCAGCGGGCTTAAAAGCAGTGGTATATCCTGATTCGCGCCGCCGACATTTCCCCGCACGTCATAGATAAGCCCCTTGCAGTTTGCGTCAAGCACACCGTCCAGATACTGGTTAAGTATACTATCTATTGGTTTTCCCCCACTGATTTCTACCTCCAGATTTTCCGTAATAGAGAACTCATTAAAGGAAAGATAGATGATATAATTCGTGCTTGAATCAGTCGGAATACCTCCGGTACCGATTTTTCCCATTACGATATGAAAGCCGTTTTCTAAAGCAGCCAAATTCCCACTGCCGCTGATGATATATTTTGGCCCGATAAGACCGGTAATATAATTCCAGTTTGACTCATTATCATCACTCGGAACACCTGACCAGTTATTATAATAAAACGCTTCTTTGGGGCTGTTATTCGGCGGATTGCCGTTTTCGGGGGGATAACGCACGTTAACCCTGTCTTCAGTCGAATCAATACGCCTTTTTTCAGGCGAAACGGATTCATCGAACTT
>JAITOJ010000031.1 GCA_031290005.1 Treponema sp.
TAGGACTGTCAGAGGTGTTCCGGGGCGCGCTGGCATCGGTGAAAAAAGGCCAATACGATGCGGGCTACGCCATGGGCCTGACGAGAGCCCAGGTGCTCATACGCATAGTATTACCCCAGGCCATTCCCGTGTCCCTTCCCATGATGGGCAATATTTTTATCTCCCTGACCAAGGCGGTTTCCCTTGCTTCAATGATTGCGGTGGTGGATGTGATGGTCGCCGCGGTAGTGAGCGCCAACAGCAACTACCGTTTTCTGGAAGCGTATGTCGCCGCGGCGATTATCTACTGGGCTATATGTGTTGTTATTGAGCGGATCTTCTTGTGGCTCGAAAAAATCACCGGAAATACGATACGGAGGACGGCATGAGCGATGTGAAAAACAGTGTCATCGAAGTGCGGGGATTGAAAAAATCCTATGGTAAACTTGAAGTTCTCAAGGGGATTGACTTGACCGTCAACCAGGGCGAGGTGGTTGCGCTGCTCGGCCCCAGCGGTTCCGGCAAAACCACCCTGCTGCGGTGCCTCAACTTTCTGGAAAAGGCAAACACGGGAATCCTGCGCATTGAAGATGAAACGGTAGACCTGCGAAAAGTTTCCACCAAACAGATGCTCATCCTGCGCCGGAAAACCGCGATGGTGTTTCAGAACTACGACCTCTTTTTGAACAAGACCGCCCTGGAAAATGTGACCGAGGGACTTATCGTGGCCCGGAAGGTCCCCAGGGCGGAAGCTATCGCCCGGGCGGAGGCGGTGCTGAACAAAGTGGGCTTGAGCGCGAAGCTCAATTCGCGCCCCCACGAGCTTTCCGGCGGCGAGCAGCAGCGGGTGGGCATAGCCCGCGCCCTGGCGGTGAACCCCGCGGTGCTTCTCTTTGACGAGCCCACGTCGGCGCTGGACCCCGAAAAGGTCAACGAGATACTGGACATTATCCGGTCGGTGGCGGAAACCGGCGTTACCATGATCGTGGTTACCCACGAGATGGAATTCGCCTACGATGTGGCCGGCACGGTGGTTTTTATGGAAGCCGGAGAAATCGTGGAACAGGGAAACCCGAAACAGGTGTTCGGCAGCCCGCGGCAGGAACGGACAAAACAATTTTTGTCGCGATTCACCACGACAAAGCGGCCGGAGTACTTTATATAGAAGGAAGTGAGCATGAAGGCAAGAAGCATAAAGCGGGCCGGTGTGATACTGGTTGTTTTGGCGCTGGTCATTTTCGGCATTGATGTATTGTGGAGGCGTCCTATGAGGAACCATGTGTTGAGCCGCGCTTTTAACGAGATGTCCCTTGGAACCGACGTGGAACGCTTTGCGGACTACGACCCCCGCAGGGAGCAGCGTGAACATCAGGCGAAGGGGGACACCGGACTGGGCAGTTTTGACGGCTGCGTCATTGAAGCGGTGGAAATCAGTACGCCGTCTGCCATCCTGCGGGGCTATCTCTACCTGCCGCCGGGGATAAACTCATCGTCACTTGACGAACTGGTCATCTTTTTCTCCGGCTCATCGGCCCCCAACGCCGCCGAGGTCGGGGCCGCCGCGCCGGTCTACAACCGGATGGGAGCGGCGGTACTGGGAGTCGATTACCGGGGCTGGGGGCGGAGCAACAACCGCCCCGGTCTGACGCCCGTAAACAGCGCCAACATAACAGAAGCCGGCGCATACGAAGATGCCCGCGAAATATACCGTTATGCCGTGGAAACCCTGAGCGTGCCGCCGAATCGCGTCATCCTTCATGGTTTTTCTCTGGGCGGGGCAATGGCATCCCGGACCGCCGCGAACATCGCCCGCGAGGCCGCCCGCGCCGGTAACGCCGCATCCCGTCTTGGCGGGCTGGTACTGCAAAGCTCCATCCGGGACATGACGAGCGCCGCGGCGGGTACGCTTCCCCTGCCCAAACCGCTGGCTTATGCGGCGGGCTGGATAGGCGGCCTCCTTACCGGCGGGGACTACAACACGGCGGCGCACTTACAACGGCTGGCAAAATATGACCCCGGCATACCCCTGCATTTCATCGGCGGCAGCAGCGCCAACGGGGACCAGCTCAGCCTGGAGATCACCGGACTGGACCGGCGTGTCCCGGCGTTTACCCAGGCAACGTCCTACAGCGGCAGCGAGGGTCATACCAATCCGGGCGGCAGCCACGCGGTGAATTTTGGCGGAGGCTTAACTGAATTGGAACAGTTGGTTCGCGTCAGATTTTAATTTAATGAGCGGTTCGCTATTAAATATTTTTTTGCAAGGAGGAACCTTATGGGTTTTTTTATCGCACGTTTTTCAGGGAGTAGCCTGGCCGCAGTGCTGGCGCTCATCGCTTTTGTCTTGCAGCTTCTTATCCGAAAGAAAAAGCTGCCTGTCCTTTGGATACGGATTATTTCAGGGCTAGGCGCGGCGGGCGCTTTGTATGTCCTGGGGGCCACCATCGGGAATGTGCTGAAATACCCCATCGGTGTTTCGAGCCTTATCACGATTTTCGCGCCCCTGTCGGCCTATACGCTGGCCCTGGCTGTGCATTTCGCGCTTATCTTTTTAGCCGCCAAAACGCCAAAGACGAGCCGCGTCACGTACACGACCCTGGCGGCGGCTGTTGTCGTTTCTATCCAGCTTGCTCTCGGCCTTTTCAACCTGATCCGGAACTGGAACAACTTTACCCGAGGCAATAGTCAATTCCTCTCTATCCAGCTTGTGTATTTGGTTGTGGTCGTCATCAGCGTGGCGCTGTTTTGGATAAACTTTATCAAGACCAAAACATTTACCAGGGCGGAAAAAACATGATGTATTCCAAGTGCAAGTGCGGCCGTAGCAGCAACCGCTTTAAAAACGATCACCCCCCTTAGCGGCCCAGCCGGCTTTATCCCGGAATCGGGGAACCTTGCGGTTAAAACGCAAAATCCTGGCAATCGCTCAAACGCGATAAACCAGCAGATTAAACTTTCATCCAAAACATAGGAGAAAAAAATGGAAAAAGTGAAAACAATGGTAAAAGCGCTCGTTTTAACGGCGCTTACGGTATCCGTAACAGGAGGGGCATTTGCCCAAACCCAGCCTGACGGATTAACTCTTGCGGGAAGTTTGCAAACCGGTTTTGAAGTACATTCCGGTGAAACAGACGTTACGGTGTTCGACCTTAACGACCCCATCTTCCTCATGCACGATGCCGATGCCAAGTCGGCATTCCGCCTGCGTTTCGGCGCCGAGTACAAGAAGGAACTATTCGGAACAAAGCTGCGCTTTGATGTGGAAGTCCCTCATTATCCGGTAGATATATCTGCGGAGCACATAGGAGAGAAAATAGGTGAGTCGGCGCAGGATAGTTATGCTGCTAAATCACTGGATAAGAACCTCAACCTCGAAGATGCCGCTCCAAAACTCGGACTTGGCTACGCGTGGGCGAATTTCGGTTCTTTCCTCACCGTATCCGGCGGCAAAATCGTGGACAACGCTTGGGAAACGGAAGGCGACTTTGAAGACGGATATGACGGAGCGGGTTATCTGCGCTTTGAAATTAAGCCTGTCAAAGGCTTGAATTTCGGCGTTTCACTGGGGGACCACACCCGCATTTTTAACGCGATCCCGATACAATCCCTCTTCAAGAACTTGATTCTCGGCGCTAAATACGAGAATGAAGACGCGGGGTTCAGCGCGATACTTGCCGCAAAACTTGACTACGGCGAAAAGTATGAAGAGGTGTATGTTGACGCGGCAACTGCCGGTACTTCTGATCCCGCTGGTTCTGTGCTTGGCACGCAACAGCGTATTGAGCCTTCGAAAAGTACGGATCTTATCTTCGGTGTAAAGTATGTCGGCTTAGAGGAAAAACTTTCGCTTGCCCTTGACGGACAAATAACGCAAATCGGCGCCGAAAAAGAAAAGGTTACCGTTAAGGAAAAAGAGGAAGAGCTAAACCCCGGTTACGCCGACATCCGCTTAAGCGCGGGATACCAGATAAGCGACCCGCTTTCCGCCAGTTTGCTGGTAAAAGCGCTCTTCGCCGATGCCGTTAACGACGACGGAGAAAAGATACTTGCCGTTCCGCTTTATATTGCGCCCGGCATAACGTACAAAGTTGCGCCCTTTCTGTATGTAGGTTTTGAAGGTCGCTTCTATCTGGACAAAGTGGAAAATCTGGATGCGGTGCGCGCAAATGACGGCATTTCGCTTGACCACCAAATCGGCTATAAAGACGAAGACTTTTCATTCGCGCTCCTGCCGAACGCGGTTCTTGCTTTAAACGAACACGCCTATTTTGTGCTCTACGATGAAATCGCCTTTGAAGACGGCGATGCCCGCAACATCTTCGGCATCAACTTCAGGTGGTCGTTCTAAAACAGCGTGATGAAGTACAGGCCCGTTACCGCACTGTGGTGACGGGCATACTTTGTATTTGGTGAACATCATAACAAGCCAGAGTAAGGAAAGGAGGAAGATATGTCCACGCGAATTCATTCAGCTCTGGGGTCAAGCCCCGAACACTACGCGAAGCTGGGTCTCAAGAAGGGCAGTATCGCGCAATGGGAAGATGGAACCCGCACCAACGCTGGAGCGCGGGGCACCTACGAATGGTGGTACTTCGATTCGCACCTGGAAGACGGCACGGCGCTGGTGCTGGTGTTCTACACCAAGCACATGATGTCCCCCAAAGGGCCGCCGGCGCCCCATGTAACCATATCCTACAAAACCGCGGACGGGTATTCTTATACGGGCGCGTATGAGGCGCCCGGTGCGCCATTTAGCGCGGCAAAAGAACGCTGCGATGTGAAAATCGGGCCCTGTTATTTCAGGGGCAATTTGCGCGAATACGATGTGTACTACAAGGACGACCGGGCGGAAGTGACGGTGCATCTCAAAAGCAATGTGCCCCCCTGGCGTCCGGAAACCGGCCACATCTATTTTGGCGATAAGGACGAGCATTATTTCGCGTGGCTCCCCTCGGCGCCCGAAGGGGAAGTGGCGGCCACCGTCACCATAGACGGCAAAACCTCGGAACATACCGGCACGGGCTACCACGACCACAACTGGGGCAACATCAATATGCGCCTGGTGATGAATCACTGGTACTGGGGCCGCGCCAGAATCGGGGAGTACCGCGTTATCACCTCCTACATCTACGGTGAAAAAAAATATGGCTACAACGAATTCCCCATCTTCATGATTGCCCAGAAAGGCAAGATCCTCGCCGATGACGGCACCAAACTCACCTTTACCGCTTCCGGCGAATTCATCGAACCGGCAACCGGCAAGCCCGTACACAATTCGCTGGTCTACGAGTATGACGACGGCGGCGAGCACTACCGCGTCAGTTACACGCGGAAAAAGAGCATCGTCAACTTCAAGATGATTGAAGAACTCAAGGGATTTTTCAAGTTTCTGGCACGGCTTGCGGGTTTCGACGGCGCGTACCACCGCTTTACCGGCGACGCGGTAGTGGAACGGATCAAAGGAGACGCGGTGGTGGAAAAACAGGAAGCCCCGGCAATCTGGGAACTGATGTACTTCGGTCACCACAGATAGATAGATAGACAAGCGAACGGACTGAAGGGACACATTTACTGTGCCAATCTATCGGGATGGGCGAATATGTTGACAATCTGTAATGTGCCATCGACAATTTGTCCGTCGCTCATATCTTCTGTAAAGATATAAGCGCAGTCGTGTTTGAGCGCCGAGGCAAGCA
>JAITOJ010000081.1 GCA_031290005.1 Treponema sp.
GTCTTTGTTTGGGGCATTCCCGTTCCGGTCAAAGGTGAGCTGAATGGAGGACATGCAGGAACCGTCGTTGACGTGCATGAATACCAGGTTTTTCGATTCCCGCTTGGTCCGAACCCAGCCGGAAACCGTCACTTCCCGGCTGTCCGGGGTGAGGGCAAGGATTTCCTTGATAAGTGGTGTTTTCATGCCCTAATGATAGCATATTTGGGGAAACGGGGCAAGGGCGCGGCGGCAATGCGCAATTCGTCTCCGCGCCGGATACGGGCGCTTACGTCACGTCCGCTTCGGACAATCCGTATTGTTCCGTCCGGTGCGCCGCCTGTCCCGCCGGTTCCACGTGAACCATGATGTCGTAGATGTTCGGGATGGCCCGGTGAATCGCCTGTTCCACTTGGCCCGCCAGGGTGTGCGCCTCCTGAACAGTCAGATTCCCGTCCACTTCGATGTCCAGGTCGATGTCCCACCGGGAGGCGATTTTGCGTATCCGCGCCCGGTGGGGATTGGAAACCCCGGGCACGGTTTTGAGGGTGTCAAACAGGGTTTTGTACACTTCCTTGTCCGCGCTGCCATCCATGAGTTCCCGGTTGGTCTCGATGAAAATGGATACCGCGTTTTTTATAATCCACAGGGAAACCAGAAACGCCGCCAGGGGGTCAAGAATGGGCAGGCGGAAAAGCCGGGACAGCCCCAGGCCCAGCAAGACTGAGGCGGACACAATCACGTCGTTCCGCATGTTCTGGGCGTTTGCCAGGACAATGGCGCTTCCGGCTTTTTTGCCGATGCGGTATTGGGAAAAGGAGAGCAGGAGCTTGCCCGCGATGGACAAGACGGTGACCCCCAGGGCGAGGGTCTCCGGCTCATGGGCGGCTTCCTGCCGCAAAAGCGCTCCGGCGGACTGGAGGGCCAGCTGCCCCCCGGCAAAGAAAATGATGCACGCCAGCAGCAATGTTGCGGTGGTTTCCGCCCTGCCGTGCCCCCAGGGATGATTCGCGTCAGAGGGCAGGGCGACGACGGCGCTGATGACCAGGGTCATCACGGCGATGACCACATCC
Organism: Treponema sp.; assembly: GCA_031290005.1. Taxonomy (GTDB): domain Bacteria; phylum Spirochaetota; class Spirochaetia; order Treponematales; family Treponemataceae; genus JAISTZ01. The sequence continues at coordinate 1,053 of JAITOJ010000081.1, forward strand.
GTGGAGGTGTCCATGCCGTCGCCGATAACCGCCAAGCTGCCCGTGCGGATGCCCACGGCCAATTTGAGTATCCCCAGAACAAGGTTGCCGGCAAGGGCAATCCAGCCCGCCTGTTTCAGGGCGCGTACGCGGTCATCCATAGAGACTGCCGGGGTTGCGGGGGAGGGCAGCTATATGAGCGCGGCCTGCGCTTTGGCTTGTTCGAACTCGCGCTCGATGTCCGGCGCGGGCCTGGGCGTGGCAAGGCTCACCGCGAAGATGGCCAGGCAGGAGATGATGAAGGCCGGAAGCAGTTCATAGACCGTGAAGGGGCCCCCCAGTTTGCTGATGACGTTCTTCCACAGCACGACGGTAACGCCCCCGGAAATCATGCCCGCCGCCGCGCCCGCCAGGGTGGTGCGCTTCCAGAAGAGGGAAAAGAGGATAAGGGGGCCGAAGGCCGCGCCCAATCCGGCCCAGGCGTAGCTCACGATGCGGAAAATCGAATCCGCGCCGGTCAGCGCCACGAAGAGGCCGAAGAGTGTTACCAGCAGTATGGACGCCCGGGCCAGCCAGAGCACGGCCTTATCGCTCAGGTCTTTCTTGAGCCAGCCCTTCATCAGGTCGTTCGCCAGGGACGAGGAAGTGATGAGCATGTAGGAGTCGCAGGAACTCATGGAAGCGCCCAGAATGCCCGAAAGCACCAGGCCCGCCAGGAGGGGAGGGAAGAAAGTCACTGCCATGCGGAGGAAGATAGTCTCCGCGTCCCCCGCGGTGGTGAGGAGGCCCGGCTGCCAGGCGCGGCCCAGGAGGCCGATGCCCACGGCCGCGAACAGGGAAATGAAGCACCAGGTCACGCCGATGGCCCGGGCCTGCCGGAGCTTCGACGGCTGCTTAATCGCCATGAAGCGCAGGAGCACCTGGGGCATTCCGAAGTAGCCCAGCCCCCAGGCCAGGCAGGAGACGATATTAAGGAAAGAATAGTCCGCGCCGGGCCCGAAGACGCCCCTGCCTCCGGAGACCGCCTGGACGCCGTTCTCCATCACCGGTGTAGCGATGCCGAAGATGTCCATGAAGCGGGGGAAGCTGCGCAGGTTCTCCGCCACCTGGGAGACGCCCCCCACGTGGTACACCCCGAAGGCGAAGACCAGTATTATGGCGCTTATCATCAGCAGGGCCTGCACCAGGTCGGCAAAGCTCTCCCCCAGGAAGCCCCCCAGCAGGGTGTAGATGAAGACGATGGCCGCGCCGATGAGCACCATCAAGGCGTAGTACCGGTGGGTGCCCACGACATAGTCAAAGAGCTTTCCAAAGGCCACGAACTGGGCGCCCGCATATATGGAAAAAAAGAGGATGAGCAGGACCGCCGCGATAACCGACAGCGCCTTCCGGGTGTCGTGGTAGCGGTTGCTGAAGAACCCGGGCAGGGTGAAGGAGTCGCCCGCCGTTTCCGAGTAGGTGCGCAGGCGTTTTGCCACAATCTGCCAGTTAATCCACGTGCCGGCAGCCAGCCCCAGGGCAGTCCAGAAGGCTTCCCCCACGCCGGTGAAGTACGCCACCCCCGGAAGCCCCATGAGGAGCCAGCCGGACATGTCCGACGCCTCCGCGCTCAGGGCCGACACCCAGGGGCCCAGCCCCCGGCCGCCCAGAAAGAAAGACGCCGGGTCCCGGTTGCTCCGCCGGGCATACCAGACCCCGACAATCACGATGAAAACAAAATAAACGCCCATCCCAATCACTGTCTGCGCTGTGTTAACCTGCATAACTGCTCCTCTGAAACTCCATAATAAGCCGAAACCTGCGGCAACGGCGCGGATAGTTAACCAGAAAAGACAGACAATGTCAAGGTCGTTGAATTGCGAATTGCTGCCGCAAGGGACGTGATGTCTTGCAAAAAAGCCTGGTTTTTTTCTATAATACTATATCTTTAGCTACAGGAAGGTTACTATGGCGGAAAAAGGATGATACGCATCAAAGAGCTGGAAACCCTGATTTCGCGCTACCAAAGCTCCTACTATAACGGCGAGGGGGAAGTGAGCGACGCCGAGTTCGACGCCCTCTGGGAAGAACTCAAGTCCCTTGACCCTGGGAACCCCCTTCTGGCCCGAGTGGGGGCCGACTCAGGTAATTTTCCCAAAGCCCGGCACAAAATGCCCATGGGCAGCCAGGACAAGGCCGCGAACCCGGAGGAGTTTTTCAAGTGGGCGGAAAAACACGCCTACGACGAATATCTGGTGGAATACAAGCTGGACGGCGCCAGCCTGGAACTGCAATACGAGGGGGGCGTTCTGGCGCGGGCGGTCACCCGGGGGGACGGCGCGATCGGGGACGACATTACCCCCAACGCCCGGAAGATGCAGGGCGTCCGGGGGCGGCTGGAAATCGACGGGGCACTCCTGCCCCTGACCGGCGGGGTGCGCGGGGAAGTGATTATGCCCCGGGAAACCCACAAACAGTATTTTGCGGACAAGGCAAACTGCCGGAACGCCGCCAACGGCCTCATGAAGCGCAAGGACGGGGAGGGGAGCGAACATCTGTGTTTTGTCGCCTACGACGCCCAGTTTGCTGACGCGGCGGGCGGCGTTACCGTGGAAGCCCAGCCTTTTGCGGACGAGGAAGCGAAAATCCGCTGGCTCAAACGCTGCGGTTTTACCGCCGTACCCCTCAAAATCTGCAAGACCCCCCAGGAAGTGGCGGACTACCGCCAGGAAGTGGCGGAAGCGCGCCCCTCCCTCAAGTGCGATATCGACGGCCTGGTGGTCAAGGAGCGCCGCCTGGACTTCGCGGACGCCAGCCGCCCCCGGCCCGACTGCCAGATTGCCTTCAAGTTCAGCCCGGAGCGGGCGGTGTCCATTGTCCGCGCCGTGGAGTGGAGCGAGTCCGGGGCCACCTACACCCCCATCGCCCTGTTCGACCCGGTGGAACTGGCGGGTACCACGGTCAAGCGGGCAAGCCTGGTCAATCCAAACACCATCCGGCAGCTTGGGGTGCGGATCGGCATCTCCGTGGCGGTGACCAAGCGGGGGGAGATTATCCCGAAAATCGAGGGCCTGGCCCTGCCGGGCGAAGGGGCGGATGTTCCCGTAACGGAAGAACCGGCAATACTCCGGGACATCGAATTTCCTACGGTGTGCGGAAGGTGCGGCGCGGAACTTATTGACGAGGGAACCCGGCTCTATTGCCCCAATCCGGCGTGCCCCAAGCGCGTCCATCACCGGCTGGAAAAATGGGCCGCCGCGCTGGACATCCGGGATTTGGGGGTTACGCTCATCCGCAATTTGTTCAACGCCGGCCGGCTCCGGTCGATTTCCGATTTGTACACCCTCACGGAGGAAGAGCTGGCCCCCTACTTCCTGGAGGACGAAAGCCTGGCAAAGGACAAAAAGTCCAAGGGGGCGCAAAAAGTGCTGGCTTCGCTCTCTGGCAAGACCGAAACCTCCCTGGCGGCTTTTGTGGCCGGGTTCGACATCGAGGACATCGGGGAGCTGTTAATCGAAAAGCTGGCGGACGCGGGATTCGACACTCTGGACAAGCTGCTTGCCGCCGCGCCGGAAGACGTTGCCGCGGTCAACGGTTTTGCGGACATCACCGCCGCGAAACTGGCCGCCGGGCTTGCGGAAAACCGGGAAGAGATGCTCCGCCTGACCCGGACCGGCGTTATCCGATTGCGGCAGGAAACCAGGGCAGGCAAACTGGCGGGCAAGTCCTTCTGTTTCACCGGGGAACTTTCCATCAAGCGTGCGGACGCGGAACAGATGGTAAAAGAAGCGGGCGGGTCGGTCAAACCAACGGTGGCCAAGGGCCTGTCCTGCCTGGTGACCAACGACATTGCGTCGGGGTCGGCAAAGAACAAAAAGGCCGCCGGCCTGGGCATCCCGGTGATTGACGAACAGGCGTTTCTGGCCTTGTTTTGAAAGCCGGGTAAACCGCTGCCCTTCACATTGACAGAGGTATTGTTTTTTTGGTATGGTTTCGTATTGTTTATTTTGCCAATTTAGCTCAGTCGGCAGAGCAGCGGTTTTGTAAACCGCAGGTCCAGGGTTCGAATCCCTGAGTTGGCTGTAACGGATGTATTAAAACCAAAAAGCCGCTGGTAAAGCGGCTTTTCAGTTATGTTTCGACCTTGTTTACCTTTTTATGAATCACAAATCGCGGCATGGAGGTTGTTTCCACCATGACCGGCGGCGCGGGCTCCTGAAAATTACCGGATTTTCTGCGCCGCCTATTTTTTCTTGCACATCCGCAGGAGTTAATTTGCTGGACCTGGGCTATCGTTTTTTCTATGGTATTTCCGCAGTCGCATTTCCATTCCCAAACATAACCGCCAAGATGTTTTGTACCGAGACAGCAAATTGCCACCAGCTTTCCTTTTCGCCTGCCTGTTATATCTTTGGGCTTTCTGTCTTTTCTTGAGCCTGTACCCGGAGCAACAGATTTCATATAAACACTCATATTTCTATCATAATGCAAAACGATAAAAAGAACAACCGGTAGAAACCTACCGGTTGTTCCCGAAAGGAGAGGAGGCGCAGGTCTTGGAATGTGTAGAAGATAACATTCCAAACCCGCAATGAATGATTGTTGTTGCTTAGCAATCATAATACAAACTACCGGAGCAAGAAAAAGTTACAGCGGACCGTTGCATATTCCAAAAATTGATTGTATTATACGTCGCATGATTGATTTTTATTCCCTGGGGGCGGCCCAGGAAGTAACCGGCTCAAAGCACATCATGGAAGTGGACGGCCGTTCCTACATGATTGACTGCGGGGCCTTTCAGGGCAGGCGGGCGGAAGCGGACGCGAAAAACCGGAACTTTCAAATCTCCCCGGACAAACTGGAATCCGTGGTAGTGACCCACGGCCACTACGACCACTGCGGACTGCTGCCCCTCCTGGCCAAGAACGGTTACCAGGGCAACATCTACGCCACCCCCGCCACCCGCGACCTGGCGAACCTGATTATGAGCGACAGCGCCCGGATTCAGGCCCGGGACGCGGAATACCTGAGCAAGCAGGCCCGGCGGGCCGGCAGGAAGTTCAACTGGAAACCCCTCTACAACACCATGGACGTGATTGCCGCCACCAACCAGATGATCGGCGTGTCCTATCACCGGCCCCTGTATATCGGGCCGCAGGTAAAGCTGGAATTTTTTGACGCCGGGCACATTCTGGGGTCCGCGTACGCCTATTTTACGGTCTCCGGGCAAAAGAACGCCGGGCCGGACGGCGAAATCCGCGTGCTCTACACCGGCGACCTGGGGCGGAACAACAAGGCCATTATCCGCGACCCGGCGACCGACATACCCGCCCCGGACTACATCTTTCTAGAAAGCACCTACGGCAACCGCAAACACGAGAATTTGACCACCGCTATGGCGGAGCTGGAGCGGATTGTGCGGAAGGCCGTGGCGCGGAAGGGCAAAATCATCATACCCGCCTTTGCCATTGAGCGCACCCAGGAAATCGTCTATTATCTGCATCTGCTGACGGACAAAAAAAAGATT
>JAITOJ010000112.1 GCA_031290005.1 Treponema sp.
TACAGGTGGGTTTCCGCTCCCAGGGGTTCAATAATCGTTACTTTTACCGGAATATTGTTTAAAGCTGACGGAGCCTTGCTATAGAGCATGTCTTCCGGGCGGACGCCGAAGAACACTTCCTTACCCACGTATGGCTTGAGCTTTGCCGCCTGTTCCGGAAGGGGAGTCACCTCAAAACTGCCCTCATCAGCCACGATTTTACCGTCCTTTTCCTTAATGGTGACGGTCAGGAAGTTCATGGGCGGAGAACCGATAAATCCCGCCACGAATTTATTGACCGGGTGGTTGTACAGATAGAGAGGCGCGCCGATTTGCTGAATCCTGCCGTCCTTCATAACCACAATCTTGTCGCCCATGGTCAGAGCTTCCACCTGGTCGTGGGTCACATAAATCATGGTGGCGTTGAGCCGGTGGTGCAGGCCGGAAATTTCCGCCCGCATCTGCACGCGGAGTTTGGCATCCAGGTTGGAAAGGGGTTCGTCAAAAAGGAACACCTTGGGCTGCCGGACGATGGCCCGTCCAACCGCCACGCGCTGCCGCTGGCCGCCGGAAAGCGCCTTGGGTTTGCGGTCCAGGAATTTTTCGATGTCCAGGATTTTCGCCGCCTCGTTCACCCGCTGTTCGATTTCAGCCTTGGGCAGCTTGCGGATTTTCAGACCGAACGCCATGTTGTCGTACACCGACATGTGGGGATACAGGGCGTAGTTCTGGAACACCATAGCGATGTTCCGGTCTTTCGGCGGCACATCGTTCATCAGTTCGCCGTCGATATAGAGTTCACCTTCGGTGATGTCCTCCAGACCGGCGATCATACGCAGGGTTGTCGACTTTCCGCAGCCCGAGGGACCTACGAAAACCACGAACTCTTGGTCTTCAATGGTGATAGACTGGTCTTCCACCGCGCGGACATTACCATCATACACCTTTCCAATGTGTTTGAGTTCTACTTTAGCCATAATTGGCCTCCTTAGAATTATTTTATGAGGAGTATTGTAGCCTAATAAGAAAGAACTGTCAAGTTACCGCGGTGCCTCAACCCCTGAGGGACAGAGCAGAAAAAAAATAAAAAAAAAGCAAAAAAGTCGCCCAAATCCCTCAAAAAATGTCCCATTTTGAACAATTTTATCCATATATATTATGCAACAAAATTCTTTTTCAGGAGGATATCCCATGCCACATCATCGCAGACTTCTCGCCGCGGGCGCCTCTTACCACGTCACTGCCAGGACAAATCGCAGCGAACCCATCTTTGACCCACGCCCCGCCTCAGAGTTGTTCCTTCTCGTCCTTAAACAGGCTCATAAACGCTTCGCTTTCGAGCTGCCTAACTTCACCATCATGCCTAACCATATCCATCTCCTTATTAAACCGTCAGATGACGAATCTCTATCCAAAATAATGCAATGGATTTTGAGCGTCTTCGCCATGCGCTGGAACAGGGCTCACGGCCTGCACGGGCACGTGTGGGGCGAGCGGTTCTTTTCGCGGATTATCTCTTCAGAAGCGGACTGGCTGCATGTGTTTGCCTATATTGATGAAAATCCGGTACGGGCGAATCTGGCAAGCCAGCCGTGGTTGTGGAAAAACGGCGGGATATGGCAGCACCGGATGGGGATGTCTGATATAGTCAATGGGCTTGATGAAATCGTGCTCGGGATATTTCCCGGGCATAGGTGCTTGTGAGCCTGCTCTTAGCGGTTTTCTGGGATAAAAACGCCATTTTGTACTAATTTATAACTCAGGTGGAAGGTTTCATGGGGAAAGTGTAACTATTTCCGTGTATGGCGGCAGATTTTTTCTCCACGCTTACCGAAAATCCCCTTCATACCGTGCATCACCACGCTGTTTTATCCGGTTCTTTGCTGAAGACGGGTTCAATTTATGCGATTTACCGGCGGGGGAGGGCGATTTTGGCGACCGAATCGCAAGCGGGACAGAGCTTGCGGATCCCCCGTAACCTCACCCCCCTAACATTTTCGTCTTTATGCTCTGTCCCTCTAACATATTTTGCAAAAACCGCCATTTTTTCCTAAAATTTCTCTTGACAACCCGAATTTTCCGTGCTAAAATTAGTTTACCAGTTAGCTTATGCATAAGCTAACTGGTAAACTAATTTTCTGTCTCACAGGAGGAATAAGTATGAAAAAACAAATAAGCTCTGTCCCCCAAGCTCTGTCCCCCAAGCTCTGTCCCCCGCTGGTTTTACTCGTGGCGCTTGCAGCCCTGGGGCCGCTGATGACAGGATGCGGAAACGAAGCGGAAGATCCCCCTCCGGGAGAAGCGTATACAGGAACATTTTCCGCGGTGCCCAAGGAAATCGCGGTAGCTATGAAACAAAATAAGTCTCCCTGGGGCGGTACGTGGGACCATCAATTTATACCGGTGTATGCGGAACGCCCGGAGAAAGCTCCGGCAGGAGATCCGGCGGAAAAGCCAATGGATACGGAAGGATTGGTAAAAGGAAAGGATTTTATTGCCGGACCCTATGTAGGCGATATGTCGCTGGCAGGCACGGCGGAACTGGACAACGAGGCCGGGCAAACATGGCAATTACTTTTGTTGCATTTTAAGTATCCTGTTACTGAGGCGGGAAAAATGGCGCGGATATATCTGTCCAATATTGGCGTGTATAGCAGCGAGGAGAATGTAATTACATACAGCTACAGCCCCGAGGGTATGGCGGGTGAATTTTACGTAGATGGAAACGGCTCCAACGGTTACACGAACGGAGAACAGCACAATATTGCCAAATGGCTGCCAACGGAGGAGAAGTTCCTGCTGGAGTTCAAAATCCTTGCGGGGATTACGGGAAATGCATGGGACGCCAATGCCGGGTCTGAGGCCCTGATTTGTCTGCCCGGAAGTTTTGCAAATGTGGACCGGTATACCGTAACCATCGCATATTATCTGAATGATGTTGATATTCCTTTTACCGTCCCTGAAGGGGCCACTTATTTCAAGGCGGACTTTAAGGGAGGCACGAACCTGGAGACAACCACTAATGACGTGACTCCGGGCACTATTACCATATCTTCAACCAAAGCAATTACTGAAGGGCAGAAGATACAGGTTCAGGTCTGGATCCCCAAGGACGCCACCTTTAACGGTCAAATTCAGGTGCAGGTGGGGGTGAACAAAGCTACCAGCGGAGACAACCCCTTTGATGACTGGCTTGACTCGAATCCGGCCCGGTTCAGCGCCACGGATGAAGAGGTGGAAGGCGGTGGGTATTTGGCGGAAAGCGAGGACTATAAAACCGCGACAGTAACGGTGACGGCCCAAAAAGCCTTTCCAACAGTGGCTCAGATTATAGTCCAGCTTGCGGGGTATGACACTTATTACAAAGGGCCCGGGGCCATCAAGGTAACCGGCTATTGATTTTCGGTAATCTAATTTTTTAGAAGGAGTTATAATATGAAACGAACGAAATTGTTTGCCTTTGCGGCGGTCGTCGCCGCTCTGTGCCTGTTGGTTTCCTGCGCGTCCAAAGACGCGGGCGGAGGCGGCGCTGCTGCCGCTTACGAATGGAATTTCGACAATGCCGGCGCCGGAACTGACCGCTGGGAACTGACTCCCAGCGAGTTCTACCAGTACACCGGCCCCATCAATCTGAGCTGGGATGACCAGACCTTCGGTAATGGCGCGCTCAAGATTGACCTGGATTTTTCAGACCCCGCGAACCAGAATAACTGGAGCGAGCCAAAGCTGAAAATCGACTTTCTGCGGGCGGTAAATCTGCGGGGCCTGGGCGCGGTGTCTTTCGATTTCTATTTTGACCCCTCCCTGCGGAACATGGGCCAGTTCCAGACCCAGATTTATGCCGAGTATACCGGCGGCAAAGTGCAGGCTATTTCTCCGATTTCGTCCTCAGGCGAAACCCTGGAAAACGGCTTTGTGAAAGTGAAGGCGGTTATTCCCTTTGAGCCGGTAAAAGCCTTCCTGACCAATATCCGGCTCAGCCTGGTGGGAAGCGACACTGACTATGTGGGGCCCGTATATATCGACAATATCCGGTTTGACCCCCTGGCACAGTAAGTAAGACAAGGGAGAACAAGCGATGAAAAAAGGTGCGGCCCTCTGGGCATGGTGTGCGGCGGTTTTTGCCGTGGGTGTGATTTTTTCCTGCGGAACCACCGGCGGGTCTTCGGCTGCGGGCGGCGGAGGTTTTGCCGCCGGTCCGGGGGTCTGGACCTTTGACAGCGCCGCTGATGTGGCAAAATGGAGCGTGGCGGCAGGGGAATTCTGGCAGTACAGCGGTGAGCCTTCTATTAAATTCGATAGCAAAATAGCGGGAAGCGGCAGCCTTCGGATTGACCTGGATTTTTCCCCCGCCTCAAACCAGAACGACTGGAGCGAGCCGAAAATCAAGACTGTCATCAGTCCGCCTCTTAATATGGAAGGATATACGGATTTCACCTTCGATTTTTACTTTGATCCCTCCAAACGCACAAAAGGCGGTTTTAAGACCAAGATTTTTTCTAACGGCGGCCTGGAGGCGAACGGGGTCATTGGTGACGCTGGGGAAGAACTGGCGAACGGTTATATCCATACTATGGGTACGATAAAAATGAACGCCCAGGAATTCCCCATCGACAACCTGACTTTCAGCATTGTTGGTTCAGGCACAGATTATAAAGGCCCGGTTTTCATCGACAACATAGCTTTTGAGAAAGGCACTCCCACGGACGTGGAGATTACCAAAACTGTGGGAGAACCCACAAAAATCAATCCCGCGTCCCTCAGCCTTGCCTCGTCAGTCACTCTGGTGGACGGCGGGGCAAGTCCCGCAACTGCTCGGCTGTACGCCTATCTTGACGCTGTTGGCAAGACCGACTACGTGCTCTATGGCCATCAGAACGACTTGCATCACAAACGGGGCAGTGTCTACACCGGCTCTTCCACCTCCGACACCAAAGATATCACCGGTTCGATTTCCGCCGTGGTGGGCATCGATTCCCTGTCTCTGATTGGGGATGAGTACCCCGGCGCGCTTCAAGGGTATCCCGCAGACACGGTGCAGGGCGCGGCAAAACTGGCTGTGGAGGCCGCGAAGCAGGGGGCAATCATTACCATGTCGGCCCACATCCCCAATCTGGATGTGGTGCGCCGCAAAGCCCGGAACGTTGCCCCAACCCTGGCCAATTTCAAAGGCTATACGGTGAACAACACCGCCGGCGACGTGATGAAACGCGTTCTTCCCGGCGGCGACCTGAACCAGTATCTCACCGCCTATCTGGACGTCATTGCCCAATGGGCCAAGCTGTTGGACGTCGAGGGTGTGCCTGTCCTGTTCAGGCCTTGGCACGAGCACAACGGAAGCTGGTTCTGGTGGGGAGGCGCGTGGTGCCCTCCCGAGGGTTACAAAAACGTGTGGCGCTACACCGTGGAATACCTCAGAGACGTGAAGGGTGTGCATAACTTCCTGTATGTCTATTCCCCCAACGCCACTTTTGACCAGGAACTCTACGAGTCTCGCTATCCTGGGGACGCGTTTGTGGACATTTTGGCTTTAGACTATTACGACAACGCCGATGGCGCTGATTCCTGGATGAATTCCATGAAAGAGATGATAACCCTGGTGGACAAATTGGCCGCCGCCCACCGTAAGGTCTCCATCTTGTCGGAAACCGGCATGAGCACCCAGGGGATTATCAATAATTCCCGGAAAACCTGGTTCTCCGATATGATGAATTTGGTATCTTCTTCCAATATGTCCTATTATCTGGTGTGGGCGAATTTCGGCGGGGGCGACAATTATATGGCGCCCTATAAAACGTCCCCCACCCGGGGCCACCGCATGGTGGATGACTTCATCGACTTTTATAACAACCCCAAATCCGTCTTTGCCGACGGCACGGGTTTCACCGGTATCACCGCCGCCCCGTCCGTCAGGGCCGCGGGGAACGAAACCGGCTACATCATGGCCCCCGCCGGGGGCGTGTTCCTGAAAAACGGTCTCAAGATGCTTTCCAGCGTGAAAAATCCTTCCGGCGCAGTAGCTTTCGTGGTATCCAACGGCGCGGCTTCCGTAACCATTCCGGCGTCAAAAGATTCTGGCGGGGCATCCTGGTATTCCGGGGAACTCACCCAGGCCCAGCTTGATTCCATGGGCAAGGCCGCGGGAACGGTCACGTTGCGCGTGGGCGCCCGGGACGTTTCGACCATCACCCTGTTCTTTGGGGAAAAGGCCGTGCGTAGCGACCCCAGCGTGGCTGATGATTTTGATTTGTATTATGGCCAGGACGCTCTGCTCAAGAACGACTGGTCTCCCAACTCCGGCCCGGATTGCGGCAACACCATCACTTTGAGCCGGGCCTCGGACCAGAAACACTCCGGGGACTACGGCCTCAAATTTGAGTACCGTATTTCCACTTCAGGCGGCGGCGAAGGCTGGACCGGGGAAGTGCTCAACTATTCCGGGGACTGGTCCGCCTACGACGCCCTGCGGCTCTGGATGAAACCGGACGGCAAAAACCAGAAGACGGTTATCCAGATTAAATCCGGCAATGAAGAATTCGAGGTCTTCCTCAACGAGTACCCGGAATTCGCCGGAAAAACCAACGGCATGGTGATTACCATTCCCTTCTCCCTGTTCAAAGGCAAGCAGGGGGGCAAATTCAATGCCAAGAGCATCAACGCTATTGGCTTGTGGGTCAACACCCTTCCTCAGGGCAGCGCGAATCCCTGGGTTGTTGAATCGGTGTTCTATTACGATGACATAGCCGCGGTCAAAGCGCCGAGGCTTGGCACTATCACATTTGAATAATATCTAAGGAGGAAGTATGAAAAAGCTGATTGCAGCAGTATTGGTCTTGGCGCTGGCTGTGGGAACGGCCTTCGCTCAAATCTCGCTTTCCGGGAGCGGCAGCGCCGCCATTATGGCCCTGGGCGCCCACTTTGGAGACGACGCTGAATACACTGACCCGGACGCGGTCATGGCGGTGGAAGACCCCGGCAGGGACGGTATTTTGAATGTCCAATTTACCGTATCCGGTGTTTCCCAGTATCTGGGTTTTGACGTTACCGTAAAGGCAGGCACTCCGGGCTATAATGTTCAGGAAGATAACGCTGTGGTGCCTATCGCCAAGTCAGTGCGCTTGGGGGATGAGGCGGGAATCTGGGTAAAACCTCTTGACTGGCTGAAACTCTCTGTGGGCAAGGTGCACGAGGATATCCTGACCGGAAAGATTGGCGGTTCAGACCTGGCCTATTATATCCTGACCAAAACCGGCGACCGCTCGAAGGGTTTGACCCCTTATCACCGGATTGACTTGACCGACACGGAAAACAACATTTTCAGCCGATTTAATCCCTGGCCGGGCGGAAAGTCCGTGGGCGACCCGGATTATTATGGCACTTCAACCAAAGGGTATGCGGAAATTGCCGGGGCCATTCTAAGCCTCACCCCCGTTGAAAATCTGTTTGTTGGGGCGTATCTCAATCCCGGTTACAGCGAATGGGAATATGCCGGACGGAACGTGAAGAATGTGTTTGAGGAAATACAGGCCGGCGCGGGATATGAGATACCGGATGTGGGTCTTGCCCGGCTTCAGTATGTCGGCTATTTGAGTCAGTTGGAAGCGGCCTTTGCCTTCACCGGTCTTGAGGGCCTGGTGTTTGACCTGGGCCTTAAAATCCCGGTGGCGGAATACACTCCCTATGAGAACATGAACAAGGACACCGAAAGCGCGACCCATGTGAAGAACGATGTCTGGATTTCCGCGGGAGCTTCCTTTTCCAGCGGAGACTTTGACCTGCTGGCCAATGTGAATGCCAAATTCGGCGGATACTATTATACGGGTCTTACAGATGCCAATAAAACCGAAGGCGGTTTCAACCTGGTCGCTTATGTGGCGCCTTCCTATTATTTGGGTTTTATGACCCTGGGGGCGGACATCGGGTTTGAATATCTGGGCAAGGCAAAAGCCGGCGGTACTGAGATTGATAAATCGGATGGTATTGACCTGGGGCTTGGCCTTTGGGGCCTGCACACCTATGGAAACGGCAGCCTGAAATATGGGCTTACGGCGAAACTTCCCACCGAATGGGCGGGAATCAAGCAGGATACCCGGCTGTATATACCTGTTATCCTTAGTTATAACTTCTAGTCTCTGATCTGGGAGGAAACATGAAAAAGCTACTAGCTGTTTTATTGGCGCTTACGGTGTGTCTGGCCGCGGCCTCCGCGCAAATCCGGGTTTTTGGAGGGGGTCAGGCGGCTTATCTGCCGTTCAGCATGGATTTCCCCAAAACAGGAGATCCAAATATGATAACCGTTGTTGAACCTCCCTGGAGGGCCGGTACGCTGGGCCTGGGTTTTACCATTCAGGGACAGTCTCAAAATGTGGGGTTTGAAATCGGGTTTGATTTGGGTTCTTCGGCCTATGACAGCGCCGACTCTCTGGAAACCGTGCCGGTTCCCGCAGGCATAAAGCTGGGGGGCTCTGCCCATATCTGGGTGCGGCCTGTTGACTGGTTCAAACTCTCGGTGGGCAAGGTCTACGATGAAACTCTCGCAGGTAAAGTCGGCGTTTCCGACCTTGCCAACTATATATTGAGCAGTTTCAAAGGCGAAGGTTATATGGGCAGCAATACCGACGGCCACCGCATGGATTTAACTGACGGCGGTATTTTCACCCGGTTTAATCCCTGGCCTTGGGGACAGACCTCCGAGGCTCCGGCTTTTTACGGCACCGACAGCTTTCTGGGCGAAATTTGCGGGATACTGCTTGCGGCGGCGCCGGTGAGGGGATTGTTCGTGGGGGTCTATATAGACGCCGACCCCTATTCGGGCTGGGATGGCAACGCGTTTAGCGATGCCGGCGGCAGATACAACCTGTCCAATCGGCGGTCCGCAGAGGATGTGTTAAAGGAAACCCAGTTTGCCTTGGGATATGATATGCTGGGTATCGGGCACATCCGGGCGCAGTATGTGGGTTACTTGCATCAATTTGAGGCGGCCTTTGCCTACACCGGTATGCCCGGCCTGGTGGCTGACGCGGGTGTGCGGATTCCCATTTCCATGGATGCTTATTATGGCGATGGAGTGAGCAATATTTTCCATCGTATGGGGGATTACGCGGTTTCCGCGGGGGTGAACTTTAATTACGGTGACTTTGATATTCTTGGCCGCGGGGATGTAAGATTCGGCGGGTACCGTGGGCGCTACACCGATGTGCGGTTTGATAATGGCGTGGATATTATCGGATATGTGTCCCCTTCGTACCGTATTGGCGTGGTTACCCTGGGCCTTGATGCGGGAGTTGAATATCTGGGCCCAAGCAAGTGGAAGGGCAAGGAAATAGCGAATTCAGACGGCCTGGATATTGGTTTGGGCGTATGGGCGCGGCAGCGGTTCGGCAATTTTACGATTAAATATGCCATGACCGCAAAACTGCCCACCGAATGGCCGGACTTTGCTTCCGACAGGCCGTCGGGGACAAAGACGGAGCAGGTTTTGCGGCTCTATATACCGGTGCTCATCCGGGCTTATTTCTGATTTCAGAAAGGACTATGCATGATGTCGAAAGGGCTGTTGAAAAAAGCCGGTCTTGGGCTGACAATGATATTGGCGGCGTTTGCCTTTGCCGCCTGCGGTGAGGACGAAGCGCAGGGGACGCTTGGTTTCGGAACTGCCGCGCACTCGACGCCCAATAAAAGACGTCTGCTGAATTATCTGTATGACGAATACGGCAAACACATGATTTCCGGTCAGATGGATACTGCGTGGACTACCAATGCCCAGATGGACATGATAGCCCGTGTGTATGCCGACACCGGCAAGTATCCTGCCTTGAAGGGCTTTGATTTTATGGAACTGACCGGGTATGGGCAATGGGAGACTCCTGGCTTCAATCAAACCGATGAAGCTATTGAATGGTGGGACGCAAAAAACAACGACGAAACTCTGGCGCCAGGCAAACACGGCATTGTTGCCTTCTGCTGGCACTGGAGAATGCCCGCTAGCGGAGGAAGTCATGGAAACGGCGATAACTATAACACGACGTTTCGGATTCCGTATCAGAATGGCTGGAATACTTCTTCACCGGCATATACGCTGATTCGTGCGGATTTGGATTTGGTCGCCGCGGAACTTCAAAAATTGAAGGATAAAAATATTCCCGTGCTCTGGCGTCCCCTGCACGAAGCGTCCGGGGGCTGGTTCTGGTGGGGCATGAACGGCGCGGCGGCCTATAAGGCCCTGTGGCGTTTTATGTACGACTATCTTACCAACGAAAAAGGACTGGACAATCTGATTTGGGTCTGGAACGGGCAGAATGCCGAGTGGTTCCCTGGAGCGGATACGGTGGATATTGTGGGGAACGATGTGTATCATAACTATAATCCCACGGATTACTCTTCTCAGGTGGGAACTTTTATGAACACCTATAATATGGTCCCTGAGCGGAACCGCATTGTGGCCCTCACTGAAAACGGGGCCATTCCCGACCCTGATAACTGCGTGAAAGACGGCGCTCAATGGTCATTTTTTATGACCTGGAATGATTCCGGGGCGCCGGGCACAAACGAAAATAATTTTTGGAGCGGGGAACATCATAATACCCAGGCTCACAAGAAAAAAGTCTATACCCACGACTTTGTGATTACCCTGGACGAGCTGCCGGACTTGACCGCGTACCGGGCGGATTGACAAAAGACAATGATTAACATTGTATATAGCAAGGAGTTAAGAAAATGAAAAAAACTGTTTTACTTTCAGCGACGCTGCTGGCATTGGGCGCTCTGGTGTTTGCCCAATCTTTCGGGTTCTTCGAGTTTAATGACTCGTCAAGCAAGGGAACTTCGACCATCACCAAGACCGAGGCTGAGGAAAAAATCAACGGGAAAACCGTTTCCACCTGGTCTTTCGAGGGCAAGGTGACCACCGCGTACCAGTATGGATATGTGGGTGTTTCCATCGAGCCTCAGGATGACGCAATCCTGCAAGCCCTGCACAAAGGCAAAGGCATCCGGTTTAAGGTGCTGGGGGATGGCAACCGGTATCGTTTCAAGGTGGAGACTCCCGGGGGCGCGGATAATCACTATGGCAAGGACTTCGCCACCTCAAAAAACAAAGAAACGGTAATTACTATTGAATACAAATCCTTGGCCCAGGAACCCTACTGGGGGGAGAAAAAGGCTTTTGTTCCCGGGGAAATTACCAAGCTGATGATTCAAACCGTGGGTCAGCCAATTTCGTCTTATAAATTCAAAGTGTACGACTTTGAAGTTGTGAATTAACCGGGTATCTTATGAAAAGGCGGATTGCTGCCGTGTCAGGCT
The DNA here is from genome assembly GCA_031290005.1 of Treponema sp. Lineage (GTDB taxonomy): Bacteria > Spirochaetota > Spirochaetia > Treponematales > Treponemataceae > JAISTZ01. The sequence goes on from JAITOJ010000112.1 coordinate 11,284, forward strand.
GTCTGATTCTGTGCGCGTTTTTATTCTCCTGTGCCGAAAAAGATACGCGGCTTTCAGTGGATAAAAAGGGCAGAACCGTGGTTGAACGCTACGGTCAGCTTCAGGTGATTGGCCCAAAACTCAGCGCCGCTGATGGAAAACCAGTGCAGCTCCGGGGTATCAGTTCCTATGGGCTGCACTTTGCGGGTAAGTATGCCAACGAAGAGGTGATTAAATGGCTTCGGGACGACTGGAACATGCAGGTCTGGCGGGCGGCCATGTACACCAGCGACGGCGGCTATCTGTTCGCTCCGGCGGTAAAAAGCCGGGTGATAAGTTCCGTTGACGCCGCCATAAAACTGGGGGTGTATGTCATCATCGACTGGCACATTCTGCACGACAACAATCCCTTGGCAAATCAGGATAAGGCCATCGCGTTTTTTTCCGAAATGGCTCAGAAATACGGCGAATATCCCAACGTTATCTATGAGATTTGCAACGAGCCTAACGGCCAGGACGTTACCTGGCAGGACGCGATAAAACCGTACGCGGAAGCGGTCATTCCCGCTATTCGGGAATACGACCGGGATAACATCATCATCGTGGGGACTTCCACCTGGAGCCAGGATGTGGATATCGCAGCCGAAGACCCCATAACCGGTTACGATAACATCATGTATACCCTGCATTTTTATGCCGGGACTCATGGAGACTACCTGCGGGAAAAAACCCAACGGGCGATTGACAAAGGGCTTCCCCTTTTTGTTACCGAATGCGGAACCACCCAGTCGTCCGGGGGCGGCGGCGTCTTTGAGGAAGAAACCCTGGCATGGTTTTCTTTTCTGCAAAAACACGGTATTTCTTGGGTGAATTGGTCTCTCACCAACAACGGCGAAGACTCAGCCCTCTTGGCCTATAACGCCGACCGTACCGGAAAGGGCGGTTGGACGGAAAATGAGTTGTCCCAGTCGGGAAAATTTATCCGCCGGGTTTTACGGAACGAGATACGGCTTAAATAAGCATAAAAATTTTTTTGTTTTTATTTTGTTTTTTTATATGGAGGATTTTATGAAAAAAACAGGATTGAGAACTTTTGCCATTGCTCTGGCAATTATGGGAGTTTTGATTGTTGCTGCGGGTTGTTCAAAAAAGCAAGCCTCTTCTTCTCAACAGGCGGAAATTCCTGCCATTGACGCTGTCAAGCTGGGTGAAGAGTACCGGGATTTGAGCGCCACAATCCAGGTCAAGACTCATCGCACTGACATCATCGACACGGTATTGAAGGGATATGTGGCGGATTTTCAGAAGATGTATCCCAATATCAAGGTCGTGTATGAAGGGGTTACGGATTATGCGGCAACCATAACCACCCGGTTAAGCACTCCCCAATGGGGCGATATCTGCATGATTCCCACCACGGTTCCGAATACGGAGCTGGGTAATTATTTCCAGCCTCTGGGCAAAACCGACGCGCTGGCTCAATTTTATAATTTTGCGGACAACAAGGCCCATGCCAATATCACCTATGGTCTTTCTTCCACCAATAATGTGCAGGGCGTGTTGTATAACCGCGCGGTTTTTAAGGCCGCGGGGATTACGGAAGTGCCCAAAACGCCGGATGCGTTCCTGGATGCCCTGGCAAAAATAAAGGCCAATACCAAGGCAATTCCCCTGTACACTAACTTTGCCGCGGGTTGGACAATGGGCGCCTGGGATGCCTACATCGGCGGCAGCGCCACCGGAGACCCGGATTTTATGAACATCATACTCCCCCACGCGCAGAATCCCTTTGCTGACCGGGGCGACAACGCCGGCCCCTACGCGGTATACAATGTTCTGTATGAAGCGGTAAAGCGCGGACTAGTGGAAGATGACCCCACTACATCTGACTGGGAAAGCAGCAAGGGTCTGTTCAACCGGGGCGAAATCGCTGCCATGGTGCTGGGAAGCTGGGCAATCGTACAGATGCAGGACGCGGGCCCCAACCGGGACGATGTGGGCTATATGAGCTTCCCCGTCACCGTAAACGGCAGACAATATGCGGCGGCCGGCCCGGACTACTGCTACGGCATTAATGTCAATTCCTCGCCGAATAACAAGATAGCCTGCCTGCTCTACATCAAGTATTTGGTGGAACAATCCAATTTTGACTATGACCAGGGCGGTATTCCCACAGTGAAAACCCACGAGCCTCCGGCCACGCTTTCCGCTTTCGCGGGTATTGAGCTGGTGGCGGACAATCCTTCCCCGGCGGACGAGACAGACCTGATGACCAACATCAACGTGGATTCCGAAGTGAGTTTGAATATGGATAATCATCACGTTATCGAGATTGTGGAGGCCGCTTTAGCCCGTAACGGCAAAACCCTGAAACAAATTACTGACGAATGGAACGCCCGCTGGACAGCGGCGCAGAAAAAATACGGCGCGTAAGCGGGAGCGGCCATGAAGAAATGGTTTATGAATATCCGTAATCAGCAGCTCATCGTTACAGCGGCGTTTATGCTGATTCCGGTATTCCTCCTGTTTTTGTTCACCTATTTGCCGTTTTTCAAAATGCTTCAGTTCAGTTTTTATGAGATGCGCTATATCGGCAGGCGCACCTTTGTGGGGCTGCAAAATTTCCGGGATGTTTTTACCCGCCCGGAAATCTTCAATTCCCTCAAGCTCAGCGTGTATTACCTGATTGCCTCCTTTGTGCAGCTTGCGCTGGCGCTTTTTTTTGCCACAATCCTGAGTTTCAGAATCAAGGGGGGCGATTTTTTCAAAGGCCTCATGTTTTTTCCGTATCTGGTGAGCGGTATCGCTATCGGGTTCATTTTCAAGTTTTTCTTCACCCGCGGCTTTGTGCTGGACTCCCTGCTGATTTCTCTGGGCTTTGAGCAGGAGTCCCTCCCGTACTGGCTTCGGAATACAGCGGTGAACAATTTTATGCTTGCCGGAACCTCGGTGTGGCGCTATATGGGCCAGAACATGGTGCTCTTTATCGGGGCGATTATGTCCGTTGACCCCCAGCTTTACGAGGCCGCGGACATTGACGGGGCATCGGGGTGGGACAAGTTCTGGTACATCATGCTGCCCAGTATCAAGACCATCGTGGTGCTCAACCTGATTCTTTCCATTACCGGGTCCATCAGTGCCTTTGAGCCGCCCTATGTTATTACCAACGGCACGTTTAATACCGGAACCTACTTTGTCATCATGAACCGCATGGCCCACGAACTGCAAAAGGTGGGCCTGGCTTCCGCCATGGCTGTGGTGCTGATGATTATCATCATCGTGGTGACCATGTTCCAGCGTACGGTTTTCAAAATTTTCTTTGAAGCCGATGACCAGGGCTATACCTTCGGGGAGCGCCGGGCAATGAAAAAGCGGCAGGCTGTGTTTCCGGCGGCGGGGCAGGGAAGGGGAGCCCGGTGAAACACAAAGGGACGGTTAAAAAAGGTATTGTAACGGGATTAAAATATATCGCTCTGAGCCTGGGCGGTTTTACGGCCTTATTCCCTCTGATTTCCATTGTCATTACCGCGTTCAAAACCAACGAAGCCTATGCCGCCACCACCGTGATGACCCTCCCGGAAAGCTGGCTGTACTTCGGCAACTTTATTACCGCCTGGCAGCGGGCCAAGATGGGGCTTGCCTTTGCAAACTCTTTTATTATTCTCGTCTGTGTGCTCTGCGGTTCCATCCTGCTGAGTTCCATGCTTGCCTTTGTGCTCAACCGGTTCAAGTTTCCCGGCAATACGCTTGTCCGCAATCTTTTCCTGCTGGCCGCTCTCATTCCGGGGGTCGCTATGCAGGTTACGGTGTATCAGATTATGTATACCCTGCATCTGGTGAACAGTCTGCCCGGATATATCATCCTGATGCTGGGAACTGATGTGATTGCCATCTATATTTTTCTGCAATTCTTCGAGAATCTGCCCACGTCTCTGGACGAGTCGGCTATTCTTGACGGCTGCACCTATTTCGGTGTGTTTTTTAAGATTCTGTTTCCCATGCTTCAGCCTGCGGTGGTTACCTGCATGATTCTGAAGGGCGTGGGAACCTACAACGAATACTATATGGCAAACCTGTACTTGCAGGACAAAAACCGTTTGCAGGTGGTGGCAACGTCGCTGTACACCTTCACGGGGCCGATGGGCAATCAATATAATTATATCTGCGCGGGAGTGATTATCACTATTATTCCGGCGCTGTTTATTTTCATCCTGTGTCAGAAACAGATTTACGCGGGCTTGACCGCCGGCGCGGTAAAAGGATAACTGATTTACTTATATTATTAAGTAAACAAGTAAATACACAAGGGAGATAGTATGAGTACTATTTTAAGAAACAGCGTGTCCCTGCCGAACATTCCCTGGGAAGACCGTCCCAGCGGCAGTGACCAAAAAAAAGAAGTGTTGTGGCGTTATTCCAAAAACCCGGTTATTCAACGGGATTTGACACTGCATTCCAACAGCATTTTTAACAGCGCTGTTGTGCCTTTCAAAGACGGGTTTGCCGGGGTGTTCCGGTGCGACGATACGTCCCGGCGGATGAACATCCACGCGGGAAAAAGCAAGGACGGATTCAAGTGGGACATCAAGGACGAGGTGATCGACTTCAGCAAGATTGACCCGGGTCTGCCCGATTCTGACTATAAATACGACCCTCGGGTGGTCTTTATCGAAGACCGCTGGTACGTCATCTGGTGCAACGGCTACCACGGCCCCTGTATCGGCCTGGGGTACACGTTTGACTTTGAAAAATTCTATCAGATGGAAAATGCCCTGATGTTTTTTAACCGGAACGGGGTGCTGTTTCCCCGCAAAATCGGCAAAAACTACGCCATGCTGAGCCGGCCCAGCGATTCAGGGCACACCCCCTTCGGGGACATCGTGTACTCCGAAAGCCCTGACCTGACTTTCTGGGGTAAACACCGCCATGTAATGGCTCCGAACAGTAATTATCCCTGGCAGAGCACCAAAACCGGCGCGGGCCCGGCCCCCATCGAGACTACCGAGGGCTGGCTTTTGTTCTATCACGGCGTTTTGACCAGTTGCAACGGGTTTGTCTATTCCTTTGGCGCGGCCCTGCTTGACTTGGACGAGCCTTGGAAGGTGATTGCCAGGTCAAGCCCCTATCTGATTAACCCCAGGGAAATCTACGAACTTACCGGGGACGTGCCCAACGTTACCTTCCCCTGCGCGGCCCTGACCGACCAGGACACGGGCCGTCTGGCGATTTACTACGGCTGTGCGGATACCGTGACCGGGCTTGTCTTTGGAACCGTGGATGAAACAGTGGATTTTGTGAAACACAATGCCATAAAAGAATAGTTTCAGTGTTTCGGGGTTTTCACTTTTCCGCTTTTCACTACTGTCCGCAGCACCAGAAATCCCAGAATGATGACGCCTCCCGCAATTGACGTGGCTGACGGCGCTTCGCGGTGGAACAGGAATACCCATACCGGATTCATGAGCGGCTCCAGCATGGTCAGCAGCACCGCGCTCACTGCGGCGATACGGACTATGCCGATGGAATACAGCACTGAAGGCAGGCCGACCTGGAAAAAACCCAGGGCTAAAAGCCCGCCCCAGCTTGCCAGGGACGGCAGGGGAGATATAAAATAGAACGGGCACATGGCAATCACCGTTATCAGATGGGCAAACAGGAACGAATCCGAAGGATGCCCGTCTTTTTGCTTCCGCATGAACACTGTGGTCACTCCGAAGGTGACTCCGGACAGGGCGGCAAGAATGTTGCCCAGGGGAGCGCCGCCGTGGATGCCCTCCAGGAGGAACAGAATCATTCCCGCGAACACCCCGGCCACAGTAACATAGTCGATAGCCTTGTTTTTTTCCCCCAGCACCAGCGGGCTTAAGAGGATGACGTACAGGGGATTGGTGTATTGCAAAAGGATGGCGTTCGCGGCAGTGGTCATTTTGTTGGACAGCACAAACAGAATCATGGTGAGGCTGTAGGCGACAGTGGCAATAAAACACGCGGCGGTCTGCCCCCGGTCAACCGTTCCCGCAGGGGTGCGGACGACGAAGGACGGGACGCGCCTGATGACCAGCAGAATGGTCGCCGCGGCGATAAGGCTCCGGATGCCCGCGATGGCAAAAGGATTCCAGTCAATGCTTTTGATAAGAAAACCGCCGGTGCTCCAGCCCAGGGCGCACAGCAAGAGAGCCAGCGTTGGATTTGAACGTCTGATTTGTATGGGTTTCATTTTCAGTAACTAAAGTCGCTCCCTCCGATAAACTCCCGGATGATCGACTTGCCCGGCACAAGCTGGGAAGAGATGGGCAAAAAGTTATTCAGAAAGTGCAGCAGCCGGGACGCCTCGGCGTATTCCGGTTCAAAGGGGGTAACGCACTTGAGCAGCGGGTCGGCGTAGACTTTGAGAACCGCAAGCTCGTAGTCCAGGGCGGTGTTCAGAATCGCGTCGGCATTATTCTGGAAGGGGAAAATATGCAGCCGTTCTCCCTTTTGCACATTGTCCCACATTTTGATGGTGTCCGAAGCGGTCTTACCCCGGAATTGGGAATCCCGCACAATCCGCCGGATGAGCCGATTGTCGCTGGTGGGAATCCGGTTGTGGTCGTCCAGGTTGAGCTGGGTGATGGCCGAAAGGTACAGCTTGAACTTGTAATCCCTCGAAACGCCGGGAGTGAGCCGGTCATTCAGGCCGTGGATGCCCTCCAGAATCAGGATGTCTTCCGGGCCCAGTCGCATAACCGCGCCGGTATAAAACCGCGCGCCTTCCACAAAGTCGTACGAGGGGACTTTGATTTCGCCGCCGCTAAAGAGGACGTCCAGGTCTTTGCCAAGCTGGGCCACATCCAGGGCCTCCAGGCACTCGTAGTCGTAGTCGCCCTTTTCGTCCCTGGGCGTGTGTGCCCGTCCCACGTAGTAGGAATCCAGCTCGATGACCTTGGGCTGGAACCCTGAAGCTCTGAGCTGGAGGGACAGCTTTTTTGAGGACGTGGTCTTGCCCGAACTGGACGGCCCCGCTATGAGTACCAGCTTGACTTTGTCCCGGGAGGCGATTTGCCGGGCGATGTCGGCAAAGTGGTTTTGCTGCAACAGTTCCGCGATGTCCACAAAGTCCTTGGCCGTGCGCTCGTTGATCAGGCGGTTGAGAGACGCCGCGGAAGTGACCCCCAGGCGCTTGCCCCACTGCTTGTGGTGTTTATAGACCGCGAACAGTTTGGGGATGTCCTCAAAGGGCGCCACCTGGTCCGGCCGTATCGTGGAGGGATAGCGCAGCAAAAAGCCTTCGTCGTAGGGACGAATGTCGAACAGCGCGAGAGTCCCCGTGGACGCGGCCAGGGGGCCGAAATACAACTCGCTGAACCCTTCCATGGTATTGACGTTAATCAGCGGCGGGCAGATATAGCGCAGTTCCTCGCGGGAAGCGGTAAGCCCCAGGGACTCGAACAGGGCGCAGGCTTCGGCATAGGAAATCACTTCCTGGGTAATTGGATAATCAGCTTTGACAATCCGGCGCATTTCGCTGTTGATTTTTTGAATGTCCTCAGAGGCCAGGGGCGTCCCCTCTGGTTTTTCCAGGGTGTAATAATAGCTGTACCCCAGGCTGTGGCCGATAAGCAGCTTTGCTCCGGGGAACAGGGCGTGGCAGGACGCGGAAAGCACGAACCGCAGGGATTCCCGGTATACCGCCGACCCTTCGCGGGTTTCCTTGAGCACCGGCTCCAGGCTGCCGCTCACCATAAGGCGTTTGCCCAAGGGGGTGAGCTCGTTGTTGAATTTCACCGCAAAAATCGCGTCTTTTTCCTGGTCAAAACCGGCAAGAAAATCCGCGGGGGTTTTCCCCGCCTCAGAGTCAAGTTCTTTCCCATTGGGAAACCGCAAAATAATTGATTTCATGCGTCCAGTATACCTGCCTGGCGCGGATTTGTATATACAAGCCCTTCACCGGTAATTCGCAATTCACGCCGCCCCCTTGACACCCTTGCCTCTGCTTTGCTATACTCCCTCGCATGAAGAACGATGTGAACAGACAGTCTTCGTGGGGGGGGGGGGGGGGGGGGCGGGGCGGGGGGGGGGGGGGGGGGGGGGGGGGGGGGGGGGGGGGGGGGGGGGGGGGGGGGGGGGG
>JAITOJ010000143.1 GCA_031290005.1 Treponema sp.
GTGCTGCGCTCCCTGACCCAGGGCAAGGCGGAGTTTTCCATGGAATTTCTTAAATACGGCAAAGTGCCCGCAAGCATTTCCGATGAGCTGATTAAGGCCTATCAGGAAAAGCGCCGGGCGGAACAAAAATAAAGGAGCGGAATTATGGCGCATGAATTATACGCAAAAAGCCCGGTGCGGCTTTTTGAAAAGGCTGCGGGGGGCGTTTTGTCTGCTGGTGAAATCGGCTTGATTACTTCCAAGAAGGGGCTGGGGAAGACTGCGGTGCTGGTGCAGTTCGGCATCGACAGTCTGCTGGACGATAAGGAAGTGGTGCATGTTTCGTTTAACCAGCAGACTTCCAATGTGATCACCTGGTATCAGGATATGTTCGCTGAGTTTGCCAAAAAGAAGAACGTGGCCGCTCCGGGAGAGATTCTGAACGATTTGGTGCGGAAGCGGATTATCCTGAACCTGAATCAGGAAGTGGCCCTGCACAAAATGATTGCCACCATCAAGGCTCTGGCGGAAAGCGGCATCAAGACCTCCGCCCTGTTCATCGATGACCTGGAACCAGCGAAGGCCACTATTGAAGACCTGAAGGCCCTCAAGGAGTTTGCCAAAGAGGCGGGAATCACCGTGTGGATTTCCAGCGCCAATGAGAGCGCCGATCTTGCGGATAACCTCCCCGGCGATTTGGACAGCCTCTTTGACGCGGCGCTCCACCTGAACCCCAGGCCGGACGGAATTGAATTGCAAATTCTCAAGTTTCGGGACGCAAAAAAACGCGATTCCCAGTTGTATCTGGATTCAAAGACTCTGTTGATTGTTGTCAAAAGTTAAAAATACCAAGGACTATCCAAGGGCGCGCCTATGGCGATATTGACATCAAAGTAGCCGTTTTTGCGCTTTTTGGTATACAGCTCGGCGTAGATGAGATCTTTTTCTTTGCTGATACGCACCCGGAGCACGTCCACCGGGTCTTGCACTGAAAACCCTGATTCATCGGCAATGCTGCCCTTGAGTATCCGCGCGACCGAATACTGCTTTCTGACGGCTGCGGAAATAGGCGTCAGTTCCATGCCAAAAATCGGCGTAAACGCGCTGGCGATAACGTCCCGCTCGTACACATCCAGTCCAGGATTGACCGGCCGGTTTTCCAGATACACCGGAACGGAAAACGCCGTGCCGTCAGCACGGAGGCCGTCAAGTTTGACGATACTGTCCGGAGGAAGCAGAATCAGGGCGTTCTGCAAATCCTCCAGCCGGAGAGCCGCCTGGCTGTTTATTGCGGTGATTATGTCCCCCGCCGCGATTGATGAGCGGGCGGCGCTCCCGCCGGGCAACACGTACTGCACTTCCACACCGGAAACTTCCCCATCGCGCCAGGTTCTGCCGTAGCCGCCAATCCAGGATTGGCCGCGCTTTCCCCCCTGGGCAAGCTGGGGCAGGGTGGCAATCAGGTATTCCACGGGAATGGCGAAATTCAGGCCCTGGTATTTCAGCATTCCCGCAAACACCACCGCCTGCACATTCCCCGCGCTGTCGATAAGCGGCCCTCCGGAATTTCCGGAGTTCACTGCCGCGTCAATCTGCATCACACCGCCCACGGAAAAGAGCTTGCGGTTCACCGCGGATACAATTCCGGATGTGAGGGTTTTGTCCAATCCCAGGGGAGAGCCGATGGCAAAAACCCGGTCGCCCGGGTCAAGTTCCGTTGAAGACCCCAAGGTAAATACGTAGGGGGCGTCGACTTCCGCCTTGAGCAGGGCCAAATCCAGAATCGGATCCCAGCCGACCACCTTTGCGGGAATTTTGGTGTCCGGGTCTTGCGCCAGTTTAACGTAGAGCCGGGAAAAACCCTCATATTTCGGGTCTACTTCCGGCTGGATAACATGATGATTGGTAATGATAAAACCCTGCCGGTCGATGAAAAATCCCGACCCCAGGGCCGCGTCCGCATAGCCCATGCCGTTTTCCACTTTGATGCCTTTATCGACCCAGACAGTCACCGTACCGTTGATGTAGGCTGCCATGGTCGGCGCTGTGCCGGAAGGCTTCTGAGTGCCTGAACCGGGAACACCGGCCATAAGCTTTTCCGTCAGTCCGGCCTCAGAATACGGCAGGGCATTAAACGCCGGGCTTTCCACGGTTTTCAAGGCGCGGTAGTACCGAAGGGCGTCCATGTACTTCGAATCCGCTGCCGCCGCGGCGCACCGGGCGCTCACCGTGTCAGCGCACCGGGCAAAAAGCGCTTCGATTTCCCCTGAGAGGGCGTCATCTGCTCCAGATGACCGGAAGATGTTTCGCATCAGGGCGGATCGCCAGAGGGCCTCCACCGGTTTTTCCGCAAGCCGCTTTTCCACCCGTTCCAGTTCCGCCCTGATGGCGTCCGCTTCGGTGTAATTCAGGGGCTGGTATTCGGGCTTTACAGCGGTTTTGCCCGTACTTTGGCAGCCGCCCAAAAGAAGGGCGGCGCAAAAAATTAAAAATAGTTTATTCATTTTCATTGAGCAATTCTCCAAACATATATGGCCCCGAGCGGACCGCAAAGATACGCCCGGCTTCGCTTTCCACAATCTGGACGGTATTACCCCCTTGCCGGGAAAGGACGTCAGCGACAAGCGCGGCGATGGAATCATCCTGTTTTTCGCCTATCCAGTAAAAATCCCGGTTCACGGCTTTCTGCACCGGATACACCGTATCGTTCTTGCTGAGCTGAACCGGAACATTATTTTGTGAACGGACAGTGATAAGCGACTGCCTGTATTTAATAAGAGTGTCCTCAATTATATCATCGGCGCTTTCCATAAAAGGCAGCAGCGCCTGGGATGGATAGCGGATATGAGAAACAGCCCAGTCCCCGTCAGCGGTAAAATCCCAGCGGCTGGTTTTGCCGCCCTTTCCGGTATATTCTTCGATATAGTCCGGAACAGTATCCCCGTCCTTGTCTATGCTGATTTTTGAACGGTACAGGCCGCGGCTCACCGTAACCGCCCCAAACAGGCTGCGGTACAGTTCCGCTTCTTCCTCCGCCGATTGAAAGGATGCGGACGCTGCGGGGTCAAACAGATATTCTTCAGTCAGATTAAAGCGGCTGTCACCGGTTTCGTCAACCAGCCGCTTTTTGGGCATACCGTTTTCAAATATCAGCCGGGCATACAGGATTTCGTCCCGGTAGTACTCGGCGGCCTGGGTAATCCCGTCAAGCACGGTGAACAGGATTTTTTCATTGTCCCTGCCGGGAATTACCGAGGCAATACGGGAAGCGGCGGCAAACAACGGAGCGTCTCTGGGCGCTGCCTGATTCTCGGCGGGCCGGGGGATAAAAAACTCATACGATCCCGGCGCATTGAACAAATCCGCTGAAAGCGCGATTTCCACCGGCGACCACTCCAAGACAGCCGGCGGATATTCATAGACCACCAGGGCGGCAGGGTTTTCCGGCGCGCCTTCTGCCTCCGGAGCGCCGCTTTCAATCCGGGCAAGAAAAGGATAGTCCCCATAGATAATACGGAGATTCTTTCCGGTCAGCACCGCCTCCTGCGGCGTACCGAACCCGCACTCCACTATCCAGTCAGGTATTCCGTCCTGGTTTTTATCATAGGTTACGCGGGAAGGCCGACCGAACATATATTCCGCCCGCAGGTCAGTAATCCCGTCTTTTCCGGTATCTATACCGAGGATTCCTGCAAAATCCACGAGAAAGTCCCGGAACGCCCCTATAGTCTCCTCTTCCGTAAGGCGCCCGCCAAAGACTTCCAGCAGAGAGAGGGGGACTTCTTTTTCTGAATTTTGTGTAATTTCGCCCTTAAAATACTCCCATGCATCCGCTTGATTCAGTAGTCCTTCTTCCAGCGCAAAAAGCGCGTACAGGGGGTGTCGCAGCCCGCGTCCATTAAAAGAGCGCAGAATCCTGACCCGCTCCTCTGTCTCCGCATACGCGGCGGAATGGATAATCAGTTCGGCATCGGCGCTGTCCGAAGCAAACAACGCGGAAACAAAGGGCGCGGCAAATGAGCGCGTTTCCGGCACACTGTCAAAACCGTTTATCATCTCATTTATGAAAAAGAGCCGCAAAAACCGCTCGTCTTTAGGATAGATTTTCTGAGCCGCGGCGATAATGTCCCGTGCCTGGAAACGGTCTTGCCCATTTCCGGTGCAGTACAGGGCGCTTGCCCGGATATAATCCGCTTCCCGCGATTGTAAGGCCGCTCCGGCGTCCAGCAGTTCCAGAGCGCGTTCACTTTCCCCGGTGACAGACAGAAGGCCGGCGTACAAAAGCCGCGCGTCATCCCGGTGATAATCAAGCCAGTTTTCCTTGTCAAAGGCGGTCTGAAAAAGCGGGATAATCCCTGCGGGAATCATGCCCTGTTTTTGCGCCCAAAGCGCTCGGAGATACCATAAATCGGAAATAGTTTCGTCATAAGAAAGCCCGGCATCCACCGCGCGGGCAGCATTGTCCCAGTCGCCTTTAGCAACATATTCGCTGCCCAGCGCAAGATAGCGGAGGGCAGCTTCCCGGTTCGCCTGCTGGGAAGACGCTTCCCCCAGAGGACTTTGCGCGACCGCAGAAAAGAGCGCGAACAAGAGGAACAATAAAATACCATGAAACCTATAGCGCCACATTTGTCATATAGTCTAGCATAAAACATGAAAAAGATACAGACGGTCCGTAAAAGTTTGCTATAACTGTTTTTTGCAGAATATCAGATAGTTGAGCCAGGGAAACAGGGGGCGCTTTTTTTCAAAATTGGTGAGCCATTCGGTGCTGATGACTTTTGCCCCCAGGGAATCATACACCGTGGTAAAGGCGCCGATACTTTCCTTAAAACGTTCTTCCGCGTATTCCGGGGAACGCCAGGCGTGAAGCATTTTGGGCCAGTCGCTTGCCTGTGCCAGGAGCACTTCTTTTGCCGCCAGATTGAGCATCCGCGCTTGGGGCCCCCGGCCGCCGGAAAACCGGTTCGCAAGGCTGACCATGCGCTCGCAGGCTTTGCGGGCATACCGGATAAGCCAGGAGTTGGTATTGTCCAGGAGGTTTTCACCGTAACCGGCCCCGCAGCTCGCGCTCACGCAGGGGGTGACTTTTTGCAGATTGGACTGACTCTGTAAAATTTTCTCGGCAGTAGTAAAGGAAACGGCGCTTTCTTCCGCACCCTTGCGGAAGACTTCCTCAAGCCAGGGGATGCCTTCGTGCCATAGTTCGCCCAATGTCCGGGCATTCAGGGTACACACCAGTGAAAGCGGCGCGTCCGGGAAGCATTGTCCCGCTTCTTCCAGGCGCTTTTTTTTCTCTTCCCAGAATTCGGCGGCATCCTGTTTCACCTGTTTCGCGGCAGCCCCGGGGTTATAAAACCGCGGGAGGTCCGACTCTCCGTTTGCCCAGTATTTGTAGCCTGAAGGTATCCGCGCGCCCCCCTGGCCGATAAACCCGGCAAGCGCCTCCGCGTCTTTTTCAAATACAATATCCCGGTTCTGGTTGCGGTACGCCGGGTTTCTCATAAAGTCCTCAATGCTCCGCCGGCCTTCCAGGGCGGCCCCGTCCCTGGCAAAAACAGCCAGGGAATTCCCGCAGCGGGCGGGGGCGAAAATTCCTTTTTCCGGCAGAGGGTGGGCAAACAGCAGGCCGTGGGTTTCCAGAATGGTATAGGAAAGCCCATAGGCTTTGAGTATCTTTTCGATTCCTGGGGTATAGCCCAGATAGGGAAGCCAGAATCCTTCGGGGGCCAGGGAAAAGAAGTGTTTGTGGGACCGCAGCCCCGCTTCGATTTGAGCATTGCAGGCTTCCTCCATGTCCGCATAGTGGGGCAGGAAGGCATAGGTGGCGCAGGTGGCCAGGGCTTCAATATGCCCTGATTGGATAAACCGATTAAAGCCGGATAAAATATCCCCCCGGTAATCTTCGGTAAATTCCCGGCGGTTTTGTTCCGCCAGCGCAAGCTGGGTTTCCGCCAGGGCAAAGGCGGGCGACTTTAGGGGCAGGCTGGAAAGTTCCCGCTGCCCCAGCAGCACTATCTTGTCAAGCCAGTCCGCATACTGCTGCTTTACCAGCGGGTCGGCAAGCAGGGCGCAGAGGGTGGGGGAGAACACCATGCCCAGGCTGAAGGGTATGCGGTCTTCCTCAAGGCGCCTGAACATACGCAGCAGCGGCAGGAGGCTGTGCGAAAGCGCGGTAAACACCGCCGTGCTTTGGGGATGCCAGAGCGCCTCTTTGTCGTTGTGCCTGCAATAGCCCTGATGGGCGATTATGGTAATGTTGAGCGATTTTTGCGCCATCAGCCCTCCGGAGACGCGGTGAATTGCCGGTGCCGCAGGTACTGGCCGCGGAGGATTTCCTGAAATCCCGACAGGGCGAGCATAGGGGGAATGTTTTTCTTGGTGACCAGGGATGGAAAATCCAGGGTGTTTTCCGGCAGGGGAACCTTCGGCAGGACCGCGAGGACGCGCCTTTTTTCAGGCTCTTCATTGACGGCCAGTTCAACTCTGACCGCCCGTTTCCCTTCCGGGACGCGCACGTGCTGTTCCCGGCTGTCAATGCTCAGAGGTATCGCGAAGGAATCTCCGGACAGGGGTTTCCCGCCGCCGTCAAGCATGGTGATAGTGAGCAGCCCCTGGCGGCGCCGGGAGGAGCGGATAATCGCTAAATCCACCGCGGAAATATCCCAATAGATATAGAGCCATACCGGGTTCCGCAGAATCGCCGCTATCACCGTTTCGTTGTAAGTTTTGGGTAATTCCGGCGGGCCCCTGTTCGCGGCCTCGGCCAGGGCGGCGACTCCCGGGTTTTCTCCGTACTGTTCCTGCATGGCTTCCAGAAGCCCGGCAATGATAAACCGCCGGTTCAGATTCTCCGGGACGTCAATGCCGTATTCATCCGCCAGGGCGAGTAAATCCGCGGATATCATGGCTTCAAGCTGTGAACGGGGCAGGATTTGATTGCTCATACCGGTGAGAATAGTGTACCGAACAGCGGTTTATGTCAAGAGCATTATGCGGCCCCTCAGCAATTGGCAATTCGCAATAAAAAACAGCCCGCAGGTTTGCTCCCACGGGCTGTTTTGGCGGGACGATCACTCCGCTTTCAAACTTCACGGAATAGCGCACGACAGGCACGCACCGCAAATGTCCCGGAAGCCTCCCCGGCAGCCCCTGCGCTGCTATACTGTTAATTCCTTTACAAAATTCCACAAATAGTATATCCTGTCTCCATGGCCGGAACTAAAAAGAGCGTCTACATCGAAAGTACCATTCCGCCGGCTGGATTTCCTGGCGGGTATCGAAACTCTGAAAGAACCGGCTGGACTTATGGAGATTGCCGCCGTCTATCAGAAATTGCTGGCCATTCCTGACCGTGCAAGGGTTGATTGTGTGCATTTGGCCTACTGTGTGCTGCACCGGATTGACTTTTTGCTCAGTTGGAATTGTGCGCATTTGGGCATTCCCTCATATCTCAAGGCGGAGGCGTATAATAACAAGAGCGGACTATGGACACCGGTATTGGTAACGCCGGAAACTATCCGCCACTATTACAAGCAGGAGGAACAGGATGATCAACGATGACCTGTATGAAGATGAAGTAATGCGGGACGTATGGGAGCGCAAAGCCCATATTTCAGCGAAATACGGAGACTGGGAAGAGTACCGGCGAAGGGCCATGGATAACCACGTCTATTCCAGCGATAAACCTAGTCAACCCTTTGCGCCTCCGCGTCCCCGCGCCTCCGCGTGAGGCTCTTCCTTTTGCCTAATCCCCCAAATGAAGAAGGCGGCAGGCTCCGTCTTGAGACTGGAAGGCTCCGTCTTAAGACTGGAAGGCTCAGTCTTGAGACTGGAAGTCTCAGTCTTAAGACTGGAAGGTTCCGTCTTGAGACTGGAAGTCTCAGTCTTGAGACTGGAAGGCTTAGTCTTAAGACTGGAAGGCTTAGTCTTAAGACTAGAAGGCTCAGTCTTAAGACCAGAAGGCTTAGTCTTAAGACTAGAAGGTTCCGTCTTGAGACTGAAAGTCTCAGTCTTTACGAGAAAAAGTATTGTATTTGCGTTAGTTAGCCGCGCGCTTTCCTGCCATGGATGGCAGCGTTGAAGGGTGTTGCGAGTTTTGCGAAGCAAAACTCGGGGTTTACTTTGCCACGGATGGCATGCGAGGGAGTATAGCGAAACAGAGGGAAGGGTGTCAAGCGAGCGGCGGGGCATTGCAGTGCGCAATGCCCCCGGCCCGCATCATTGCGGAAACAGGACGAAACAGTGTATACTGCCCGGAAAGAGGCAGGCAGTTCATGGCACAGTATCTTATGGCCCTTGACCAGGGCACCACCAGCTCCCGGTGCGTTATCTTTGACAAGCGGGGCGCGGTAGCCGGCGTCGCGCAGAAGGAGTTCGCCCAGTATTTCCCCAAACCGGGCTGGGTTGAGCACGATCCCCTGGAAATCTGGGCAAGCCAGTCCGGGGTCATGGCGGAAGCGGCTGCCCGCGCCGGGTGCGCCGCCCGGGACATCGCCGCTATCGGCATCACCAACCAGCGGGAAACCGCCATTATCTGGGACCGGGAGACCGGCGTCCCGGTGTACAACGCTATTGTCTGGCAGTGCCGGCGCACCGCCGGATATTGCGACGCCCTGAAAGCCCGGGGGTTCGACAAGACCATCAAAGCCAAAACCGGCCTGGTGCCGGACGCCTATTTCTCCGCCACCAAAATCCGCTGGATTCTGGAAAACGTCCCCGGGACGCGGGAAAGGGCGGAAAAAGGGGAGCTTGCCTTCGGCACCGTGGACACCTGGCTCATCTGGAAACTCACCGGCGGCCGCGTCCACGCCACGGACTACACCAACGCCTCCCGCACCATGCTGTTCAACATCCACACCCTCCAGTGGGACGGGGAAATCCTCCGGGAACTGGGAATCCCGGAGTCCCTGCTGCCGGAAGTCCGGCCTTCCTCCGGCGCTTTCGGCACGGCGGAACTCCTGGGGGGGCAGGCGCCCATCGCGGGGGCTGCGGGAGACCAGCAGGCCGCCCTGTTCGGCCAGTGCTGCTTCGAGCCGGGCATGGTGAAGAACACCTACGGCACGGGCTGCTTCATCCTGATGAATACCGGGAGCGTTGCCGTGGAATCCCGGAACGGGCTCCTCACCACCATAGCCTGGGGGCTTAGGGGACGCGTGGCTTATGCCCTGGAAGGCAGCGTGTTTTCCGCGGGGGCGGCCATCCAGTGGCTCCGGGACGGACTCCAAATCATCGACAGCGCCTCCGAAAGCGAAGAGTACTGCGAGAGCGTTTCGGACACGGCCGGGGTGTACGTGGTGCCGGCCTTCACGGGCCTGGGCGCGCCCTACTGGGACCAGTACGCCCGGGGCACGATTACCGGGCTGACCCGGGGGGCCGGCAAAGCGCACCTCATCCGGGCGGCCGTGGAATCCCTGGCCTATCAGAGCGCGGACGTGATCAAAGCCATGGAAGCCGACGCCGGGACCGCCGTCACTGTCCTGCGGGCGGACGGGGGGGCCAGCGCGAACAACTTCCTCATGCAGTTCCAGGCCGACATCCTGGGAACCCCGGTCGTCAGGCCCCGCGTCATTGAGGCCACTGCCCAGGGCGCCGCGTACCTGGCGGGCCTCGCCTCGGGGTATTACAAAGACCAGGAGGACATCCTCAGGAATACCGGGACCGGCCGGACCTTCGCGCCGGGCATGGACGAGCCGGGCAGGGCAGAGCGGCTGGCGGGCTGGAGGAAGGCGGTGGGCCGATCGCTGGGGTGGGCAAAATAATGAAAATACCAGAAAAAAAGACGTGTCTGTATGATGTGGTAATTATCGGCGGCGGCGTGTGCGGGTGTTCGCTCCTCTACGCCTTAAGCCGCTACAACGTCCGCGCGGTCCTGGTGGAAAAAGAAAACGACCTGGCCGCCGGAGCCAGCAGGGCGAACAGCGGCATTATCCACGCGGGCTACGACCCGGAGCCGGGGACGCTTATGGCAAAGTACAACGCGGCGGGCAACCCCCTGATGTACGAAATCTGCGCCGCCCTGGACGTGCCCCACAAAAAGACCGGCTCCCTGGTGCTTGCCTTTGACCAGGCCGGCCGCCAAACAATCGAGAAGCTCTACGCCCAGGGCGTACAAAACGGCGTCCCGGACATGAAGATTCTGGAATACGGCGAACTGCACGCCCGGGAGCCCCGCCTGAATAAGGATGCCCGGTGCGCCCTCTTTGCCGGAACCGCCGGGGTGGTGTCGCCCTGGGAGTTTGCCATTGCCCAGGCGGAAGCGGCCGTCCAGGGAGGCGCGGAAGTCCTGCTGGACACGGAAGTGCGGGGCGTCACGGCCCGCGACGGCGGAGGGTTCTCAGTTGCCGCCGGGGCGGGCAGCATAGAAGCGCGGTTTGTGGTGAACGCCGCGGGGCTGAATGCGGGAGCAGTCAGCGGGATGATCGAACCGGCGTTTTTTACCATCCGCCCCAAACGCGGCCAGTATTTCCTGATGGACGCTTCCCAGGCGTTTCTGACGGACACCGTCCTCTTTCAGTGCCCGAACGAGAACGGCAAAGGTACGTTAGTCGCGCCAACCGCCCACGGCAACCTGATTGCGGGCCCGGACAGCGAGCGCGTTTCCGGGGACGACCGGGCGAACACCGCCGGAGGGCTGGCTTTTGTGCGCGAGGCGGCGCTCCGGACAATACCGGCTTTGGATTTCGCGTATTCCATCCGCAATTTTTCCGGCGTCCGGGCGGACAGCGACCACCCGGACTTCATCATCGGCGAGTCGGAGCACGCGCCGGGGTTTTTCAATATCGCGGGCATCAAGTCGCCGGGGCTGACGTCTTCCCCCGCGATTGCCCGGGACATGGTGGTCATGCTGGAAAAAGCGGGCCTTTTGCTGGCCCCGAACCCGCGCTTTGTGTCAAAACGAAAGGTCATCCGTTTTAAGCAACTGCCGCGGGAGGCGCGGCAAAAGCTGCTTTCGGAAAATCCCCGGTACGGCGCGATTGTCTGCCGGTGCGAAACCGTCACCGAGGGAGAGATTCTGGAGGCATTCAAACGCCCCTTGCCGCCCCGGTCGCTGGACGCGGTGAAACGCCGGTGCGGTGCGGGCATGGGGCGCTGCCAGGGCGGGTTCTGCGGCCCCCGGGTGCTGGCCCTGATTTCCCGGGAGCTGGGCGTCCCCCCGCGGGAGGTGCCCCTTGACCGGAAAGGCATGTACCTCATCACCGGAGAAACGAAAACCTCCAAGGGAGCGCGGACATGAAAAGCCGGTACGATGTGGCGGTCATCGGCGGAGGACCTGCGGGGCTGGCGGCGGCAATTTCCGCCCGCGAAAAGGGCGCGGAAAGCGTGCTTATCCTGGAACGGGCAAAAGTCCTGGGAGGCATTCTGCCCCAGTGCATTCACAACGGCTTCGGCCTGCATTACTTCAAACAGGAACTGACCGGCCCGGAATACGCGGAACGTTTTATCCGCCGCCTTGCGGAACGCCGCGTGGAAGCGCTGACCGGGGCAATGGCGCTTTCAGTGCTGCCTGACCGGACGATTTACGCCATCCATCCTGAAGAGGGGTATATGACCGTTAAAACCGGTGCAATTGTGCTTGCCATGGGCTGCCGGGAACGCACCAGGGGCGCCCTGGGTATTCCGGGGAGCCGTCCCGCGGGCGTGTTTACCGCGGGCAGCGCCCAGCTCTACATGAATATCGAAGGCTGCGCCATCGGCAGCCGGGCGGTCATCCTGGGGTCCGGGGACATCGGCCTCATCATGGCCCGCCGACTCACCCTTGAGGGCGCGGAAGTGCTGGGGGTGTTCGAGGCGCTGCCGTACCCCGGCGGCCTCACCCGGAATATCGTGCAGTGCCTGAATGACTTTAATATCCCGCTTCACCTTTCCCATACCGTGATTGACATCCGGGGGGACAAGCGGGTGGAACAGGTGGTAGTCGCCCAGGTCGATGAAAACCGGCGGCCTGTTCCGGGGACAGAGCGGGTCATTGACTGCGATACCCTGCTGTTGTCTGTGGGCCTGATTCCCGAAAATGAGCTTTCCCGGCAGGCGGGAATCGAAATCGACGGGCGGACGAACGGCCCGGCAGTATACGAGAACATGGAGACCAGCCTTCCCGGCGTTTTTGCCGCAGGCAACGTGGCGCACGTCCACGACCTGGCGGATTACGTGACTTTGGAAAGCATCAGAGCCGGCGCAGGGGCGGCGCAATACGCCCTGGGGCAAACCGTGCCGGATACCGGTACCATAACAGTAAAGAACGGCCCCGGTGTGCGCTACACGGTTCCCCAGTATATCAGGCCGGGCAGGGTGGGCAAGGGGGTGGAAATATTCTTCCGGCCAACGGCAATTTTCGCCGCCGTGACAATCGAAGCGGCTTCGGGCGGCGCGACGCTTGTCCGTTTTGCCCGTGACCGCATGACCCCTGGTGAAATGGAAAAAATCGTCCTGCCGGAAGCGTTTTTGGCAAAGGCGAAAGATGAAATCACTGTGTCCGTGCGGCAAACCGTACCGGCAAAGGGGGCGTCATGACGCCGGTTATTTGTATTGTCTGTCCCAAAGGCTGCCGTCTGGAAGTTGACGAAAAGACTTTGGCCGTCACCGGCAATTCCTGCGGCCGGGGGGCGGTCTATGGCAAAAAGGAGGTGACCAACCCCACCAGGGTGGTTACCTCCACGGTGCGTATCATTGGAGCGGATTTCGCGCGGCTGCCCGTAAAAACCGACCGGGATATTCCCAAGGACAGGATCTTTGAAGCGATGCGGCTCCTGGATGACATAACTGTCCACGCGCCGGTGAAGACCGGGGATGTTATCGCGGCGAATATTCTGGGCTCGGACTCAAATTTCGTGGCCACCCGGACGCTGGATGCGGCAGGGGCGCCGCCAGGCAAAAACCCGCCTTGACACCCGCAGGTGGTTTCCTTTATAGTAGGTTAATGAAAATCGCGGATAAATTTACCTTGAGCAGGATTATCCTGTCGCCTGTTTTTTTTCTACTGTATTTTTTTCCGGTTTGGACAGAGCGGGGCAGTGCGGTATCGGTTTTCATTATGATACCGGTGCTTGCGTTTGCTGAATTTACGGATTTTCTTGATGGATTTTACGCACGGAAATACCGGCAGGTCAGTGACTTCGGGAAACTGTTTGACCCCTTTGGCGATGTTATACTGCATTTAACCGCTTTTTCCTGTTTGACTTTCAGCGGATATATGCCGCCGTGGGCATTTATGTTAATTCTGTACCGCGAATTTACCATGCTTTTTATCCGGCTTATGGCCATTCAAAAAGGCGTCGCCATTGCCGCCCGAAAAGGGGGAAAATCGAAAACAGTACTCTATATTGTGACGGTTTTCTATTCCCTGTTCCTGGTGTGTGCGGCGCGGCTTGGACTTGCCTTGCCGTCCGTCTCTTGGGAAATTGCCGCCCAGATACTGTATATCATCTGCGTGTTTGCGGCCTATTTTTCATTTATTGAATATATGATTCATTTCAAGGCCTTATGGACGAGCAGTGTCGAAGATACTGACTTAAGGAGAAATAAATAATGGAAAACGGATTATCCTTAAAAGAACGGTACGGCCATCTGTTTGGCGAGCTGACTCGCCTTTCCCGTACCGCTGATATAGTGAATGAAACTAATGTGTATCAGGAAGCGAATCCTGGAACCCGGAAAATCATGGACGGAATGCTCAAAGAAAATCTTTTGTCTGGATCCCGCCTTGAAGGAAAAGAGCATTTTTTTGAATTTTACCAGGCAATAAAAGCCGGGAAACGGGCGCTTATTTTACCGGAACACTACAGCAATCTGGATTTGCCGGTATTGTGCTACCTTCTGGAACACGACGGCAGCGAAGCGGGCAGGGAAATTGCCCAAAAGCTGGTTGCCATTGCGGGCATGAAGCTCAACGAGCAAAATCCAATGGTGAAGGCTTGGGCGGAAGGTTTTACCCGTATTGTTATTTTCCCCAGCCGGGGGCTGTCCAACGCCAGCCCTGAGGAACAAATCAGGGGCAAGAAAATAAACATGGCGGCCATGCGCGCCCTGGATACCGCGAAACGCCGGGGCCAGCCAGTCTTGATGTTCCCCAGCGGCACCCGTTACCGTCCCGGCAGGCCGGAAACCAAACAGGGGGTACGGGAAATAGATTCCTACCTCCGCACCTTTGACGTGATGATTTTGGTCTCTATCAATGGCTGCTGCCTGAGACTGACAGAAAATGAACCGGGTAATATGCTTGCCGACCAGGTGTACCGGGACAAAATAATTATTGCCGCAAGCCCGGTGATGGATTGCAGAGCTTTCCGGCTTTCGGTGCTCGACTCAATCGCCGGGGATACAACAATTGACCCCAAACAAGCCATAGCGGGAAAAATTATGGCATTGCTTGAGGCACAGCACAGTCATTACGAAACAGTGCGCTCGACTAGCGCACCATGAGGTATAGTTCCACATTGGTGTCAGCCGGTTTTTGCGCCGTGATTTCAAGGGAACCGGATACGTTTTGCCATGTATTTTTGGATTGCAGAATCACCGAGTTAGCCCGCATGGGAAACCAGTATTGCAAATCCCACACCATAGGGCCTTTTTTGCCTGTATTGAGGGCTTTATCCGCGGTTGTTCCAGATTTTTCCATATCCCATATATCGAATCTGGCAAGGGTGTAGTCAGTCCCATTAATTTTTGAAACCGCTGTTTTATCAAACGAAACCGCGCCATCCGGAATTATGGAACCGCTGAACACGAAGGCTTCGCCATACCGGGACAGAGCATTTTTGAAGGTCATGCCGGGATTGAGTTTTGAAAGGGTAGCGGTAACAGATTCTTCGTCAGTCTTGTCATTTTCCAGAATTTCTTTAACCAGCGCTGGGCCGCCAAAATTCCGGGCTAAATATGCCCCAAAGGCATAAGAGTTGGCATAGGAAAACAACACATTATTGTTTTGAAGCCATTCTTTGACCCCCGATATCAGGTATCCACTCAAAAAGAGAGGAATTCTGCCACTGATAATATGTCCGGTACTGCCTGAGGCAATGCCAATTAACGGCCCAATCATATCTTCCGCCAGCATAGAAAGCATCTCATCATACCAGGTGGCGGAACGTTTAGTATTTTTTATAAATTTTACATTGAAATTTATCATGTGCTGAAATTCATGCACCAGCGTTGAATAGGCTTCATCGGGATACCGGTCAGTAAAATGCGCGTCCAGATAAAACAGTTCCGCATTGTTTGTCATATAAGACGACATACCAGGCGAGTCTTGGCTATAAAAATCCTTTGACCAGAAATAACCAAAAGTCCCGCTGGTTTGAGTCTGTGAATAATCAAAGTCAATGTCGTACACCAGGATTTGAATTTTTGGGTCTTTGTCCACACCGCCATAATTTTCATGGCTGGTGTCAAGCCCTCCTCCGTATTCGTAACCAAACACGGAGGTCTCTAACCCGTAGATGGCATCGAATTTCGCCGCCAATGCCTCTGCCTGAGCTTCGGTGATTTTGTTGTCGTTATTGGCTAGTGGTGAAATGCCAAAATTGACATCCGCCACCCATATATTGCTGTGGTTACCTGTGGCGCACAGGGTGGTATCAATTTCTATCCATGCGCCGCGCGCATCTTCAACCCAAAATTGCCTTATTGACGTCCCCACCGTATACGATGCGGCGCGCTCAAGTACGGACCTGGCGGGCTGGCGGACAATTCCTGCTGCCGGCGGAGGGTCGCTGTTAAAAGCCTGCGCCCCGGAATGGTCGTAGCGGGTAACGGTGTCCCCTGTTCCGGTGGTAAAAACGCCGGAAATCGGGCGGGCCTGCCCGCTGGACGGCAGGAGGGATACAGAAGGGAAGGGCGCGTCTGTCACACTCCGCCGTGATGAAGAGGCGGCAAAGACGTGTCCGGTCTTATCGGCGTTCACGAGACTATCCGATTTGTTGACCTTTACCAGATATACATTCTGGCCGGCTAAATCTGTAAGAACAATTTTTTGTGAACTTCCCGCTTCGGTAAAATTAACTTTAGTGACTCCCGCAGGTGGAATTTCCACCGGCGTATTCGTATTCGTTATTGCGGGGCTGCATCCCGTAACAGACAACACAGACAAAAGTATAAAAATGCCGTAAACACGGCGCGTTGCATGGTCTTTATTCATAATTGATACTCCTTGCATTGATAACTACGTTACTCCCAGACATGTTACAGCCTGGTTAATGGCACTCCGGATTTCCGAAAGATTCTGCTGATTCAACACCGACAAACGGAAAATCGCCGATTCCAGCAGGCCGTACAGCATTTCGTCCGCGTCGTGCACGTTTACCGGGCGGAATTCCCCGCTGGCGATTCCTTCGTTAATCAGATTTGACAAAATATGCCGGAGCCGGATAATCCGGCGGCGGACCCGTTCGCCCGCGTCTTTTCCGGCTTTTTGCAGTTGAATCAGATAGTTGAGCAGCACCGTAAACAGTTTTCGGTTTTCCATGAACGCATCCAGAATTTCATTCATGGTGGCGTGTAATTTTTCCGTCGCGGAAAGGGAAACATCCCGGATAATTTTTTTGAGCCTGCTTTCAATCAGGCTGGTGAGCTGACGGATACTGTCGGTGAAAATCTCCCGCTTGTCCCTGAAATACAAGTACAGCGTGGTGCGGGTGATTCCGCAGCGGTCCGCGATTTTCTGGAAAGTAACGTCTTCAAAGCCTTCTTCAATGAAAATATCGAGGGACTTGTTGAGAATTTCCCGTTTGCGTTTTTCGTGCTCAATAACAATTGCCATGTCTATTGATTATACAAAAATATAAAAGCAGGTGTCAAGGTTTCCGCCGGTAATTTTTTTCCTGCTCTCCGCTTTCCTGCCCAGGGCGGTTTCAAACCCCTCGCGGGCAGTGAGAAAGCCGCTTTTCCAGCCCGGAAAATTCTGAAAAACGCAGCCCATCCGGCGATACAGCGCATCCGCTTCGGCCTCGTCCCCCAGGCGCTCGCCATAGGGCGGGTTCCCGATAAGCACGCCTTCTTCATACGGGGCTTTTAGGTCAGCGAAGTCCGCCTGCCGGAATTCGGGGCGTTTGATTTTCGCGTCGCTGCCGATAGTTTGCAGGGCGCGCCCGGCCAGCACGCAGGCGTGTTCCGCGTTAATCCGGGCAAGCTCCGCCGCGTTGCCGTCGATGTCGCTGCCGCTGACGCGGGCCACGCAGTCCGGCCGGATATTCGCGGCTTCCTTGTTCCTGATGTCCGCCGCCGCCTGGGGGTCAAAGACTGCCAGGTTCTCCAGGGCAAAGCGCCTGCCGAACCCCGGCGCTACGTTGTAGGCGTAGAGGACGGCCTCGCAGACAATGGTACCGGAGCCGCAGAAAGGGTCGTGGAGGGGCGTTTTCCTGCGCCAGGCCATACACTGCAAGAGCACCGCCGCCACGGTCTCCCGGAGGGGGGCCGCGCCGCCTTCCCTGCGGTAGCCCCGTTTGTGGAGAGGCGCGCCGGACAGGTCAAGCAGCAGAAGCGCCCGGTCTTTGTCGATATACACCCGGACATCGGACTCAAACCCGCTTTCAGGCATCACCCGCATCCGCCAATTGTCCGAAAGTTTCTGATATATCGCCTTATGCACTACTTTTTGCACGCTATGTTCTGAAGCCAGGCGGCTCCCGTGGCTGCGCACCTTGTCAACCACGATTTTGGCGTCTTTCTTGAAAAAATCCTGCCAGTCAACTTTGTAAGCCCCGTCAAAGAGGGCGTCAAAGTCCCCGGCGTCAAAGCTTGCCATTTGCAAATACACCCGGTCGGCGGTGCGGAGGCACAGGTTCGCCCGGTACAGCCCTTCGTCGCCGGCAACAAAGCTGACCCGGCCCGGAACGCTCCCTGTGAGGGCATACCCAAGCTGTTTTATCTCGTTTCCCAGAATTTTTTCCGCGCCCACCGCGCACAAAGCCACCAGCGTATTCATGGAAACCACCATACCACACAACCGCCTGTTCGTCTATCCCGCTTGACTCGCTTCAACGCTGTACTAACGGCAACAATCGCCGCGCAATACGCATATTCCAGTAGTATGCCGTTGCTGTTGATAGGGGCGGGGCGCAGGAAGCGGGAGGTGTGGCGCCGCTGCTACCGGGAAGGTTTACCGGGAAGCTCTGGCGGAATATGAGCGGGAGTATTGCGGCGCAAAATCAACGGCCCTGATGCCCAGACACACCGCCACCGCCCGTTCCAGTCCTGGAATTTGCTTGTGTATGGGGATATTTACCGGCCGGATTGTACCGTCCGGGTAGCGCATAGCCAGGGCCGTGGAGCCGCCGCCGTCAAAATTGAGGGCGTTCCATGAACCAAGATGCCGCATCAGAAGCCCCAGCTCACCCTCGGTCACCCCCGCGCTGCCCAGCCGCCTGCCGTCTGCAACCAGCAAGTACAGGGTTTTGCCGTCTTCCGATAAGCCCGCGGCGCTGCGGGGATGCCGGACCGTACCCGAGGCGGCCCGGACAGTGATTTCACCGTCTTCAAGGACAATGAAAAATCCCCCCGCGGCATATTGAATTGTCCGGCCAGGAGACTCAAGACGCGCCTGATTCAAAAACGCGGCGTCCCCGTCAGCATAGATAACAAGCCCGTCGTAGGGCGGGAGGGGAGACGCGATGGCGGCCCCGTCCGAAACCGCGATTCCCATAATCTGACGCGCTTCTCCAACTCTGGCGGAAACAGGACTAAACGGACTGGTATTGAGAGCCGCGATACAATCGTTTGCCCGGGCAAAACCGGTAATTGTGGTGCCAAACCCCCGGTTTACCTCCGGCGTAAACCCCGCGTCTTTTTCCCCCGGCTTCCCCGTGCCCACCACAAAGCGCACGGATGGATGAGCCAAATCGACTTTGAGCGCCCAGAATTCCAGAACCGGCTCCGCGGTCTTCCCCGCGAAATACCCAATCCCCGAGGCGAAAGACTGCCAAACAGGATCAACGCCGCCGATAGAATCAAACTGAACCGCCCGCTCCCTGTCTCCGCTCACCGGCGAAACCGTGGCGCACCCAACGCACAACCCGGCAAAAAACGCCAGGTAGACAAAACAACGCAAATCTTTTCTCATTCCCCCCCCCCCTCTATTGGACTATCCCTCTGCTTACAACGTTACCCGCCCTCTCAAACTTCTTGCCAAGGTCAACCGGTCGGCATATTCCAGGTCGCCGCCCACCGGCAGCCCCGAAGCCAGCCGGGACACCCGGACGCCCGTACCGGAAAGCAGCCGCTGGATATACAATGCGGTGGTGTCCCCCTCTACGGTGGGGTTGGTGGCAAGAATCACCTCGGAGATGCCGCCGCTTTTCACCCGGCTCACCAGACGACCGATACTCAGATTATCCGGCCCGATTCCTTCAAGGGGCGCGATAAGGCCGCCCAGCACGTGGAACAGCCCGGTGTATTCGCGGGATGCCTCGATGGTCTGCACGTCCTGGGGCTGCTCCACCACGCAGAGCGTCGAACGGTCCCGGCTGGGGGAATCGCAGATGGGGCAGGGGTCATTTTCGGTGTAGGCCCCGCAAACCGAGCAGGGGCGGATTTTTTCCTGAATCTGAGCGATTTGGCGGGAGAAGCGCTGCATATACGCCGGGTCGGCCCTGAGCAGAAAGCTGGTGATACGGGAGGCGCTTTTTTTGCCTATCCCCGGCAGGCGGGACAAGGACTCGGTCAGTTCTTCCAGGATGTTCATGGCGTCAGGCCGGGAATATTGAGACCGCCCATGAGCGGCCCAAGCTGGGCTTTCATTCCCTCCTGAAGTTTGGCCTGGGCATCCCGGTGGGCCGCCACAATCAGGTCTTGCAGCATGGGGATGTCCCGCTTGTCCACGCAGATGGGGTCAAGCTCAATGCCGGTCATATCGAACCGGCCGTTCAGGGTGATCCGCACCATGTTGCCCCCGGAGGAA
>JAITOJ010000147.1 GCA_031290005.1 Treponema sp.
GCCCAGCCCCCCAAGAGGGACATCGCTCACCTATTTTCGATAAACCTTGGCTTGAGCAGCATGAGCAGCGCGGGCACCAGCACCAGTCCCACCAGGGCGCTCATGAACAGCGACAGGGCCACCAGAGTGCCGAACTGGGCCAGCATGGTGAACCGGGACAGGAGCAGCACCGCAAACCCCGCGCCGGTTGACCCGGCGTCCAGGATAATCGCCACCCCGGAGGTGATATAGGCTTGGCGCAGGAATTCGCCCTGGCCGCCGGATTCACGAAACCCCCGCTTGTAGGCCTCCAGAAAGTGAATCGTGTAGTCAATGCCGATGCCCATGGTCAGGCTGAAAATCATGGCCGTGCCGATGTTCAGCTTGATGTTCAGAAACCCCATGACCGCAAAGTTGGCCAGAATCAGTATCAGCAGGGGCACCACGCCGATAACCCCCGCCAGGAACGACCGGTTCACAAAAGCCACAATGAAAAACAGGGACACCAGCGCGATAGCCATGGACGTCCACACCGAACGCACCACCAAATCGTTGGTGGATTTTTCTACCAGCGCGGGCCCGCCAATGGTCAATCGCACATCCCGGGGAAAATTGGCCGCCGCATAGTGCCGAATCGCCGCCACCACCTGGTCGGTATCCCGCTGCCCCACCACCCTGAGCTGTACCAGACTGCAGATTGCCGTGGGTTCCAGGGGGTCGTTGGCATATTCGCTGATGTTCCCTGAAAGCAGCACCAGGTAATTGGACACCAGACGCTGCAATTCCTCCGGGGTTGACTTGCCGTACCGCGCCGGGTCAGCGGGGATTTCGTAATACGAAGCGCCCTCATAGTTTGTGAGACGCTTAAACTGCCAGACCAGGTCAGCGGCGGTGGCGTCCCGGCTGCCGCTGACCGCTTGGGAGAGAAGAGCGGTGAGCGCATAGAGATTAGCAGGCGGAGCGTCAGGGGAATACGCTGTCTCAGAAACCGCTCCAGCCGCCATGCTATTCTCCCCGGTATCGCTGAAATCCCCGAAGCCAAAGTCATCTTCAAACCCAAACCCGATTTCCTCTGCGCCCGTGGAAGCCGCGGCAGCGGGCCGCAGGCCCTCTGGGGGTTCGTTGACATTGAAGACCTGGTTGATGCGCTTAATCAAGTCGGTAAAGCCCGTCACCTTGCCCGTCCCGGCAACAGTGTTTTGCAAATAACCGTTCAGGCCGTCCAGGGCCCGGAGGGTGTCCGGGCGCAGGAGGATTTCCGGGCTGTCCGCCTCAACCACCACGCTCAGGGTTTTGGAACCGCCGAACTTTTCCCGGATAAACCGGTCGGACTTGACGATGTCCGTGTCGGGCCGGAAATATTCCACAAAGATGTTGTCGATGACCACCCGTGCCGCGCCGAACAGGGACACCACCGCCAGAATCACCGTCACCACCACCACGGCCCGTTTGCGGAGGGCCATATTCATAAAAATATCCGCGATGCGGTGATGGAGCGGGTTGTCCAGGCCGTCGCCGGTCTTCTTGATTTTCAGAGTCCGCAGGGGTTTGGGGCCCCGCAAAATCAGAATCGCCGGGGTCAGGGTGACGGCGATGACAAAGGACACCAGTACGCCAAAGGCGGCAAAGTAGCCAAACTCCCGGATGGGGGTCACCTCGGTAAAGCAGAAGGACAGAAAACTCACCAGGGTCGTCAGGGCAGCCAGGAACACGGGCCTGATGATGCTCTGGATAAGGCCGCGCACAAACTCCCGGTGTTCCGCGTCGTTTAAGGCGGCCAACTCTTTGCCCGTCCCGTCGATGTAGTGAACGATGACGTGCAGGCCGTAGGAGTTGCCCACGGCGATGAGCACCACGGGCAGCACGGTGGTAATAATCGACAGCTTGATGCCGAACAGGGGCATGGCGCCCACAGACCAGATGACCGCCACGATAACCGCCAGAATGGAAAGCAGCACAAAGCTCATGCGGCGCAGGGGCAAAAAGACAATCAGGAGCACCACGAAAATTACCAGTGGAATGAGCAGCGCCAGGTCAGCTTTCATGGCCTCGCTGATGGTGGCGGTGATGACCGGCAGCCCCGTCACATACACCTGGGCGGAACCGCTGAACAGTTCCCGGGCCAGGTCGCGGATTTGTATAAAGCTGGCGATGACCTCCGGCTTGCTCGCCTCGTCGGCGTGCACCGTCATGGGCACGATGATTTGGGTGGCGCTGAAGTCATCTGATATCAGGGCGCGCTGGTACATATCCCAGGACAGGAGCCGCTTCTTGAGTTCCGCGATTTCCGCTGCCGTGCCGGTAAAGTCTTCGGAAACCAGGGGTTCCACGATGATGGAGTCGCTGTCCCCGGTGATATATTCGCTGGACACGATGGAATTCACGTTCCCCACCACGTCCAGTTCCTCGATGCGGTTCACATAGTCCCGGACAAGGCGCAGAAAATCCGGGTCAAAGATGTCGCCGTATGCGCGTTCAAGGCCCACCAAAATAAAGAGGGAACTGCCAAAGGTGTCGCTGATATACGCCGAAGTGAGCAGGGCCTCGTCGTTCGCGGGGACAAAGCGGAAGTTGTTGTTGTCCATCTCTATCCGGGGAAGCTGGGCGGCAAAAAACAGGGTGATTACCGCGATACCGGCAATAATCAGCTTGGGATGCCTGAATAATCGTTCCATACTATACATGGCTCATCCTTCTACATCTAATTCATACCTGCGTTTTACCGGAATTTCGGGCCAATGTCAACAGACGCGCGGCGTAACGCGGGATATTACTTTTTTGCGGTTTGTGTTATAGTGACAACACAATGATACCGGAACCAGAAAAAGCTGTCCGAAAAGGAAAAAAAGCTTTGTCCCAGACAGACAGGATGATTCTTGAATCCTACGAAACCACCATGGACGCGCTTGCCGCTTATTATGGAGAAGCTTTCGAGATTGTTTTGCACAGTCTGAATGATTTAGACCACTCGGTAATCAAAATTGTAAATGGTTTTCACTCCGGGCGAAAACAAGGAGCGCCCATTACCGATTTTGCGCTTTCCATGCTGGAAAAGATACAGCGGAACAATAGCCTTCAGGAAAAAAGCGCCGCCTTTGATATTTATTTTTCCACCGGCAAACACGGCGAGCCGCTTAAGTCCACAACAATCGTAATATTCGGCGAAAAAAAAGAAGCCATCGCTATGCTCTGCATCAATTTGTATTTGAATAGCCCTATCAGCGACATTGTTAAAAATTTTACCCCTTCTGACCCGGTCAATTTTATCAACGAAACTTTTATCACCGAGTCAGCGGAATTGATTAAACGCTCACTGGATAAGGTAAAAAATGAAGTGTTTCCTGACAGCGCAGTGCAAACTTCCCAAAAAAACAAGGAAATAATCAAACAATTATACTATCAGGGGATTTTCAAACTAAAAAACGCTGTTCCGATAATTTCCAACGGACTTTCTATTTCAAGAAATACGATATATATGCACCTGCGCACTCTTGAAAAAAAATAACCCCTGCCCGAGATATGGGCGGGGGTTAGCAAATTACAGGTCAACTTCTATATTTTGTGTTCCGATTTTGTGCTTTTCCACATATCCCGTCAGGATGAGGGTAAGCGCGCCGTCACCAGTGACATTACAGGCAGTGCCGAAGCTGTCCTGAAGGGCAAAGATGGTGAGCATCAGGGCGGTTCCGCTGGCGTCAAAGCCCAGAACGCTGACAATCAGCCCCAGGGAAGCCATAACCGTACCGCCGGGTACGCCCGGGGCGGCAATGGCGAAGATACCCAGAAGCAGACAGAACAGAATCATTGTGCCCAGGTTTGGCAGGGCGCCATACAGCACCTGGGACACGGTCATCACAAAGAAGACCTCGGTCAGCACCGAGCCGCACAGGTGGACATTGGCGAACAGGGGGACGCCGAAAGACACCATGTCGTCCCGCAGGGCATCGGATTTCTTGGCGCACCGCAATGCTACCGCCAAGGTTGCCGCGGAGGACATGGTGCCCACCGCCGTCAGGTATGCCGGCCCATAATGGCGCAGAACACGGAAGGGATTTTTGCCAGAATAAGCCCCGGCAATACCGTAGAGCAGGGTGAGCCAGATATAATGCCCTGCCATGGCAATCACGATTACCACTAGGAATACCGGGAGCTGTTTGGTAATTGAACCTTCGTAGGACAGGGAGCAAAAGGTGCCGGCGATAAAGAAAGGCAGCAAAGGAATAACCACTGTGGTCACAATGGAAATGACGATTTTCTGAAATTCATCCAGCAGACTGATGACGGTTTTTGCTTTTGTCCAGGTGGCCGCAAGGCCCACCAGAATCGCTATGACCAGGGCGCTCATAACGGGCATAATCTGGGGAATAGCGAGGCTGAAAACTTGCTTGGGCAGTTCCCGGTTGGCGTCCACGCTAGGAATGATGTTCAGGTGCGGGATAATCCCGTAACCAGCCAACATGGAAAAGAGCGCCGCGCCGATACTGGAAACATAGGCGATAACCAGGGCAAGGCCCAGCAGCTTGGACGCGCTTGCCCCCAGCTTGGTAATCGACGGGGCGATAAACCCGATGACGATCAGGGGGATACAGAACATAATCAGATTCCCCAGAAGGCTCTGTACGGTAACGACAATCTGCATTACCGCCGCGTTGGCAACCAAGCCAACAACAATACCGACGACGAGTCCTATCACTAAACGAAGTGGCAGGCTGGACAAGATTTTTTTCATAAAAATCTCCTTCTTAATATATTTACGGCCAAAGGCCGTATGGTTACTCATCAAGCATGATTTGAATAATCTCTTTGTCGGTCTTTTTCATGCCTTCCCGGCCAAGGCGGCAGATATTCTTGATGGTGTTCTCCACCCCTTTGGCGATAATGCCGTCTCCGCCATGGAACTGCTGGCCGTTTTGGTACATCTGATACCCCAGAATACCTGCGTCAACCGAAGCGGCGATTTTTGCGGCGCAGGAAGGCTTGGCGCCATCACAGACAATACCGGAAACAATAGCCAGCGCATTCACGAGGGTATGGGAAATGGCGTCCATCCGGCCTCCGTGGAGGTAGGCGATACCGGCCCCCGCGGCCGCGCCCGCGCAGACCACGCCGCAATAGGCCGAAAGTCTGCCGATGCCGGTTTTCAAGTGTATGGCGATGAGGTCTGACACCACCAGCGCCCGAATAAGCAGTTCCGATCTTGAGTCCAATTCTTTCGCGTATTCGATGACCGGCATCGAAGCCGCGATGCCCTGATTGCCGCTCCCGGACACAATGACTACCGGCATTGCGCACCCGCTCATACGGGCATCCGACCCTGCCGCAGCCGAGGCTTTTGCCCGGATTTTAATGTCGTCGCCGTAATTGGCCCGCAACACCTTGCCGATATTCGCGCCGTAGGTTCCGTTCAGCCCTTCGGCGGAAATTGCGGAATTGTGTTCTATCTGCCGCTCTATCAGCTCCCGGACATCCTCAAGCCGGACAGTATCCGCAAAGTCAATAATGGCCTCTACATCCAGCAGTGTCCGGTCGGTTTCTCTCGCCTCCGCTGCCACCGGTTCAACAGCTTGGAATATGGTTTTGCCGTCTTGTTCCACCAGAACGATATTGGTATGAAAATCGATAATTCTGACCCGTGTCTGAGATTTTCCTGCGTATAAGGTAATGATGATTTCAAATACCCGTTCGGTGTCGAGCATCCGCACTTCAATCGGAGTGGTCTGCAAAAAGGATTTTATCTCCTCTTTTTGGGTGTCCGAGACTTGGGCAATTACTTCCAGCTTTTTTTCAGACTGTCCCGCGACGACACCTGCCGCCGCCGCCGCTTTGATTCCCTTAAGACCGCCGGTGTTTGGAACCACCACGCTTTTGACGTTTTTGACAATGTTGCCGCTCACTTCCACCAGCACTCGATCCGGATAAACTCCCAATTCCTGCCGCGCCCGTGCCGCGGCAAAAGCTATCGCCACCGGCTCGGTGCATCCCATGGCAGGAATCAATTCTTCCCGCAACACTTGCACATAATTTTCATATCTTGTATCCGTTGTCTGCATGTGAGTTACTCCTGTTTCGCCCTCAATAGCGTTACTTGTGTTAAGTATAACACTGAAATTTTATTTAGTCAAGTTTTTTTTTAAGGGAGCCTCAAAATCCCCCCCCCCCCGATCCCACTATTGCGTTATCGCTTTTTTGTGATATACTATTTCCCATGAATCGGGTGAAGGCCTATCGGGGGTATTTTGTGAGTTGTTTTGAAGAAATAAATAATCGAATGAAAATAATCAATGAAATAAGACCATTTGAGGGGGGGTACTTACAACAAATAAATCAATTCTTTAAAATTGAAACGACCTATTCTTCAAATGCGATTGAAGGTAATACCCATACATTAGAGGAAACGAAAGTTATTCTCGAAGACGGAATTACCATTGGCGGACATCCTTTAAGAGAATTTTATGAAGTAGCAGGACATGGACGCTCCTATGATTATATGTTTTCGTTAATTAAAAAGAGAGATATAACTGAAAAAGATATTTTATATTGTCATAAATTATTTAGCCAGAATATACCCGGTTTTATTAACCCTGGCGAATATAGAAACATTGAGGTAATCATAAGCGGGAGTAATAAAGTATTATCTAAAGCGGAAGATGTCCCACTTGAGATGAAAAGATATATCGAATGGATACATGAGGAACGAGACAAGCATCATCCGGTTATATTTGCCTCAGAAGCGCATAGAAAATTGGTTAATATTCACCCGTTTACTGATGGGAATGGCAGAATTTCAAGACTGGTGATGAATACCTTTTTATATCAGGATAAATTATTCCCCGTTTCTATTCCTGTTTTAAGGAGAATAGATTATTATAATGCTTTAGAAAAGAATAAAAGTGAGAACTTTGGGAATTTTATTGCGGAACTTGAATTGCAAACGATAAAAGATGTAATGAGATATTTACATTTAGTTTAAAAAATAATTTTGCGGAGGTGACCTATGCGCGCGGTAGACGTCATTATGAAAAAACGCGGTTCCCGGCTCAATCCCGCCGGGGAAGAACTGAGCCGGGAAGACATCCAGTTCCTGATTGAAGGCTATGTCCGGGGGGAAATATCGGACTATCAGATTTCCGCCTGGCTTATGGCGGTGTACTTTAACGGTATGACCTTTGCGGAAACCGGGGCGCTCACGGA
>JAITOJ010000054.1 GCA_031290005.1 Treponema sp.
TGCTGGCTTTCCACCGACAGGGGCACGCTCAGCCAGGCGGTTTGCAGCACCTTGCGGATATTCTGGGCCTCTTCAGTGCTAAAGCTGCCCGATAAGGACACCTGCCCGCCGGTAATGGCATCCCGGATGGTTGCGGCGGACTTGATTTTGTTGTCCGACACAATGGCCAGCATGTTGCCCACGTGAGCGCTGGTGAAGTCGCCGAAAATCTGCGCCCCTTCGCCGTCAAGATGGAAGTTCACTTCGGTCTGCATGTTAGTGGAGTTCCGGCTCACCTCCGCGCTCTGGATATGCTTGCCGTCCAGGGCGATTTCTTTCTTGACCACGTAAAAATCCGTGCGCTCGTCCAGGTCGTAGTTGTCTTTCACATAGTAGCCGATGACCTCGCAGTCCGCGGGAATGAGGGACGTGTTGAGCAATTCCCCCGCGGCGTTGAAGACCCCCGTGGGGTTGGCGTTGTAGGATGTCCGAAAACTTTCCGTGGCGGCGCTGTCCACCAGCCGGAAGTTCAGAATCCCCTTGCCCATGATAATCGAGTTGATGGCGTCAGCCTCAGCCGCGCCGGGCAGCTCAATGTAAATCCGGTCTTCCCCCTGCTGCCGGATAATCGGCTCCGTGAGACCGAACTTGTCGATACGGCTGGTGAGGGTTTCGATTGCCTGGGCCATGGCGTCGCGCCGGAACAGGGCCTGGTCAACCGTGCCGTCGTTGTTGGCCGCGAATGCGGCGTCCAGGTCGGCCTTGATGATGATGCTCATGCCGCCGGACAAGTCCAGCCCCAGCTTGACCGAATTGGTGTACAGGCTCTTGGCGGCGATGATTTTGTTCCGTTCCCGCTGCTCCACATCGGAGCGCAGTTCCCCCTCGTTGGTGTAGGACTCCAGAACGGCCCGCAGGGTCAGGGGTTTGGGGGCCGCTTTGCCCCGGAGTTTGTAGTTCCCCCGGGCGGACTTGGCAAGCCAGGCAAATTCCAAGGGGATTTCAGCCTCCGGGTCCGCCTTGACTGTGGCCACAAGCCCGGTCACGTCCGTGAAGGCCCGGGAAATCGCATAGTCCTTGATGTTTTCCAGGGACCCCAGGGCCAGGGTCTGTACTTCCCTGGGGGTTCTTAAATACCAGTTAATTGACGGACGCAAAAAGAAATAACAGACCGCCAAAACCGCTATGACAATAATTATACGGCTTCTTTTACGCATTATTCCGCTCCAGCACTTTTTTCCTCAATTTTTTTCTTTAATCCGAACAAAGACTTCTTTTCGGCATTTTCCGGCTCAGCCTTTTTGTCCGCCGAAGACGGGTCGTTCACCACCGAGGCTATGGCCGAACGGTTGAATTTAATTTTGGTCTCATCGCCCACCTTGACCACAATGGTCTTTTCATCGGTGGTAGCAACCACTCCGTGAATACCGCCGATGGTGATTACTTTGTCACCTTTTTTGACGGCGGAAATCATCTTTTCCGTATCTTTCTGCTTTTTGTTCTGGGGACGGATAATAAAAAAGTAGAAAATGAGAATAATTAAGCCGAAGGGCAAAATTGTCATCAGCGTGGAACTACCGCCCGCCGGGGCGGCTTGTAAAAATGGGAAAAAAGTCATCCTGTAACCTTCCTTAAAGATAAAGTATATCAATTGTAGCGTAAAGACGGAAAGAGTGTCAACTGTACGGAACCGGGGGGCTAAAAACGAATCAAGAAGATTTTCGGATCACAATAGTGGTCTGAAAGGAGAGATTCAGGGCTTTTTCTCCCTGCACGGCGGTATTATTGACGATCATTTCTACCGCCTGATACCCCATGGCGCGTTTCTGGCATTTCACATATTCCTTCTGAAAACTATACCACCAAAATCGAGCGTATTTTTATCGATATTACCTGTTTCCTCATCAATAGTTACTTTTTTATCAATAACAGTGTATGGATAAGAAATAGTATCAATATTCACACCGTCTAAACTTTTTACTATGATAATTGCTGTTTCTTCAGAAAAACTAATAACTTGTTGATATTGGAAATTTCCATCAGAAATCATATCACTTGTCCACGTGGTATCATTTAATGAAAACTTCGTATCACAACCGCCAATTATCAACACTACAAAAAGAAATAACAAAATTTTGTTTATATTCATCTATAAATTCTCCATACATTTTCACTTGAAAATGAACCCAGCAATTTATTCACAGTTTCGGAACTACGTCTTTCTTTATACTCGGTTTCAACTTCTTGTTTTTGCGCTGCCGTTAAATTTGGATGTTCGGATAGAAATTTCCTGTAACCATCATCAATAAGTTGATATACATCCTGTTCGTTGAATACGGTTGGATTTGGCCATTGATCAATTTTCAAAACTTTTTTTTCATTAGCAAAAAAAACTAAGATATTTTCGTTATATCCAGAACTCCAGTCATAACCTGTATAGTAATATAATGAAAAATAATCGGGCCGAACATATCCAATTTTCATTGTTACTGGCTCTGCACTGAATGCGTTTACGATTGCACGGCCCATTAATCCGCCTGACTCCAGCACTACACACTTATATAAAGTACCTGGCCGCTTTAGCATTGCATCTTCGTTGTGTACATCAATTTTCATTGATGTTTCGCTATTTACTATTAATATAGGTGCCTTGAGAAAAGCAGTTCTTACTAATGTATCAAGAAGAATAACATCATCTCCATGCTTTACCAGATAGCATTCATAGAAAACAGTGCTATCTGAAGCTCCTGTCCAGGTGGTTCTCTTTTGACGATACAAAAGTGCTTGGCTTTGCTCTTCTTTGCTGCCAGACGCAAATAGTTCATTAAGAGCTAATAAAAGTAAAGTAGTGAAAAATAGCATTCGTTTCATTTTAACCTCCAACAAATGTTAATATACATCGCCACGGATTGAACATAACCAGAAACATCTCCCCA
This sequence comes from Treponema sp., assembly GCA_031290005.1. Classification (GTDB taxonomy): domain Bacteria; phylum Spirochaetota; class Spirochaetia; order Treponematales; family Treponemataceae; genus JAISTZ01. Next base: position 2,916 of record JAITOJ010000054.1, read on the forward strand.
CGCATCTTTCGTTTCGCGGCGCTTCCAATTTTGTGCTTTCAATGTTTGTGAAGCGCAAAATACCAATAAGCAAAATATAATCTTTACAACAAGAGTTCTCATTTTATCACCCCCCGCGTTCCACAGCGCAGTAACTACATCCATCTCATTGTTTGGGCTTATGGATGCGTTTCCAATGGCTGTCCAAAGCTTTGTTTTATTTTCTGATAAATTTGCTTTTTGCCATACCTCTACAGGATTTGACACTTCGCCACTTTTATAGAGTTCAACGGCCCTGATTGTGGCTTTACCGAATTGTCCCATAAACATCTCCTATGTTTCATTGAAGGAGACAAGCGTTTGAATTTCACAAAATCTGATTCATTCAGATTTTGTGCCGCTTATCTGCTCTTTGACGGAAGACTGCTCCGTCACCAGATTCAGCGCCATTCACAGAATGGCGAAATCCATCCACCCTACGACGGGTGTTTCCAAAAATACCGATTAGTATTGCCTCCAGTTTCCCTAGGAGAACAAGTCCTCGGTTCCCCTGGGAATTCGCTTCCAGTTTACGGACAAGCGGCCTCGCCTATTGGTAGTTTCACAAGTTTTTTACTTATCCTTCCACCGCCTGTATAGTTTTACCATGTTCTGATATGGTGAACCGACACCAAATCCGCTTTCGTCGCTTTCAATTGTCTGAAAAAGCATATCACGAAATTCCAGACGAAAATCCTCTTCATTAAAATAGGGTTTTAAGATAAAAAAGCAGAGTCTATCAAAAATGTTATAATAATCCTCTAATGCTTCTTTCACAAAACCGTCCAAAACCATGAGGCCAGCTTGTTCTTGGTATGTTTTTTCCATAACTTGCCGCCTGATACTTGCCACTCGTTCCTTTCGTCTGCTTAGTTCAAATTCAACTTGAAACATTGCCATTATATTGGCTTGTTCGAGTGATTTTTTGAGCCCCCGTAACTGAAAAAAAGCAATATATAACCCTATAAATCCAGCAAAACCAGATAAGATAGTTCCGATGTAGGACCATTCTAATAGATTCATTACTTTTTCTCCAAAGGTTTTTCACCCGTTTCTTTACAGAGTACCTGATTCACCGCTCTTTCCCCTGAAACTTTTGCAATTATTTTGCTATACGCTTCTCCATTTTTAAGCATCCAGGCATTACTTTGCACATCGCCTATCATTCCCGCATTTTGACCATTTACTGGCTGTTGTGTTTTTCCATCACCTGGCACAGAAATACTGTCCATTTGATTTTCAAAATTATTCTGCATACAATCCTCCTAATGGTTCTATGCTTTTGGTAAATTAACAACCCATACGGATTGTTTTCAGAAATACAATATTACCGAATATTAAAATATGGTAACATCGAATATTTGTTTTGTCAATAAAATTTTGATAAAAAGAACAAATATTATCGCATTTTTACATATTCTTTTATTTATTTGTAACTTTGGTAGATTCAAAGCACACTATAAATATGGCAAATCGAATAGATGGGCAGACATTGAAAAATATTTTAAGTACCAATATAAAATGTCTCCGTAGCCGTCGTGAATGGTCGCAAGTTAAATTGGCGCGGGAATTGGATATATCCACTAACTTTCTTGCGGACATAGAAACAGGTAAAAGTTGGGTATCGGTGTCTACATTGGTAAAATTAGCCAATATCCTTGATGTCGATGTATTCGAACTTTTTAAACCAGAAGAAACGGCAAAAGATGAAACCCAGGCAATAATGACCCGATTAGTTCAAGATATTTCAATTACGCTGAACCAAACTCTTGGCAATGTCTCAAAACAGTATCTTTTGCCTTGACCAAAATATATCTCTGTCCACGATATACTATAAACATAGTATTGCAAGGAGATAGCAATACCAAACGTCATGAGTCGTTCTCGAAATGCAACAGTCATGCCGTATCAAACAGCTTACGATTAAAACAAAAAACGCGGCGGGGTCATCCACTACGCGAAAGACCCTGCTGTTGTTTTCATACTAAATCGCAATCAGTTCACCGCCAAGGGCGCGCTCTCGTTTTTTGAGCGTTTTCAGGGTTTGATTTGCGGTGCACGGATCAAGAAGATTTCCGGATCACAATAGTGGTCTGAAAGGAGAGATTCAGGGCTTTTTCTCCCTGCACGGCGGTATTATTGACGATCATTTCTACCGCCTGGTAGCCCATGGCGCGCTTTTGGACGTTCATGGTGGTTAACGGCGGATAGGTGTATTCGGCCATCTCGATATTGTCAATACTGATGATAGCAACGTCGCCGGGGATCTTAACGGTATGCTCGTTCAGGTAGAGCAAAATGCCGATGGCGACCTCGTCGGAACCGGCGCAAATGGCCTGGGGAAGCCGGAAAAGCTGACCCGGCAGTTTTCCCGGAGACTGCCCCTCGTGCAGACGCCGTATCGCTTCATAGCCCGAAGGCATATCCCGGGCTGAATCAATAAAAAGTTTTGACAGGTCATTGACGCCGTGTTCAAGAAATGCCTGCTTGAACCCCGATACCCGCTCGTCGCTTTCCCCGATATAGACAATATCGGTATAGCCCTTGTCAAACAGGTAGTTGACCGCTTTGCAGGCCGCGGCCTGACGGTCAAAATACACCGACGACAGCCCTTCCGCCCGCCATTCCACACACACTATCTGGCCGATTCGTTCACGAATCCGTTCGATAATCTGCCAGTCCTCTGCGGTTTCCAGACACTGGTCCGTGGCCACCAGGAGGAGGCCGCAGATCTCCTCGGTATGAATCAACTGGTTAAAAAGCACGGGGTCTTTCAGTTCGTTAAAGAAGCGGATAAAGCGGATGTGATGGGAAAATGCATGGGCCGCGGAATGAATGCCGGCAAGGATTTCCGCGTAATAGGGACGGAGAAACACATCATCCCTGCACAGAACGATGCCGATTTGCTTATACGCCAAGGTCCCGGCATCCCCGCGCATCAGGGCCTGGGCAAATTTGTTCGGACGGTAGTCCAGATCCTCAATGGCCCGCAGGATTTTTTTACGGGTTTCCGGCGCAACGGTCCTGTCGCTTCCGTTGATGACGTAAGACACCAGACTGCGGGTCACTCCCGCATAGCGGGCAATGTCCTTTTGGGTTATTTTTTGTTTTTGTACTACTGTATGCATATTCAATTATAGCGCCGGATTATGATAACTCCTAAAGAAAGTAACATGATTCTATCACAGATGATCGCGTCGTTCAATATATCGCGGTATTTCAGACCTTTACAGGCTATTTCCACCGGATATTCAGTAAAATTCAGGACAAACAGCGTACCGCCCCGATCCTGTACCGAAACGCCGGGGGGAATTTCCCAGGGGACGCAGGGTTTGACGCCGTGTTTCCCGCATACTCCGCCGTAAAAGGCGTCAAGCAGATCCGGCCCGGTACGGGCGGCGAGGTAGTACGCAGTTCCCGCGCCGTATTGATGGGCCGTTATCGCGGGGCTGTTGGCGGGCGTATTCTCAAAGCCCGTAAGGCTTTCGGTAAATTCCGCAAGAACGGAAGCTCCCGAAAGCCGGAGGGCATCGGCGTAAGCAAGGGCCTGAAACGTTTTTCCATCCATCACAATATGCCGTTTTTCATACGCGGCGATTACATCCGTGGATTCCACGGCAAGGCCGAACACATCGGTCAGGTTCCCCGGCGTACCTCCAAGGTAGCACAGATCATTTCCGTTCACGATACCGGTAAGATATGTCGCGGCCACCACGCCGCCGGTATCAATATACCGGCGGAGCCGGGCGGCGGTTTCTTCCCGCAGCATATAGAGCATGGGGAGCACAATAAGGGCGTATTTTTCAAAAGCGGCGTCAAGACTGCCGATAACGTCGCAGGGGATTCCGGCCCGCCAAAAAGCGCCGTAATGGGCCATACATTCCTTCTGATAGTTTTTCTCCACATTGCCGGGAAGCTGCGCGTTATCCAAAGCCCAGCCGCTTTGAAAATCGTAGATGACCGCCGCCTTCGCGTCAACAGGTGCGGCAACAACGCCGTTGAGTTTTTGCAGGATAGAACCCAGGGCGGCGACTTCCCGGAAGATTCCGGTATCCGCTGTTCCCAAGTGGCTAATCACCGCGCCGTGGAATTTCTCGATTCCCCCCCGGCTTTGCCGCCACTGGAAATATTGAACCGAATTGGAGCCGTGGGCTATGGCTTGCAGGGAAGACAGTATATGCATACCGCTCTTTTTCGCCTTGCTGTTTTCCTGCCAGTTGGTCGCCCCCGGGCTCGACTCTATCATTAAAAACGGTTTGCCTTTGTAGGAGCGGTGCAGATCGTGAAAGAAGGCGGCTTGCAGCGCCTCGTCCACGTCAGATGCCTCGCGGTGCCAGCGGGGATAATTATCCCAACTGACAATGTCCACCTGGCGGGCGAATTCGTGATAATCCAGCCCTACGTCGGGACGTTGGAAATTAGTAGTTATGGGTATGTCCGGGGTGACGCGCCGCAAGGGAGCGGTCTCTTCCAGAAAAAAGTCGATGGTCTGGCCGCTCGTAAACCGCTGCCAGTCAAGGATCATGCCGTGAATGGAAGCGTCGTTGGGAAAAATCTGCTCCCAGGCGGTAAAACAATGGCTCCAGAACGACGTATACCACGCGGCGTTCAGGGCTTCCAGGGAACCGTAGCGCTTTTTGAGCCATTCGTGGAATGCCGCGATACAGTGCGGGCAATAACAGGGAACGCCATTATATTCATTGGACACGTGCCAGAGCAGCAACGCCGGATGGCTGCCGTAACGCTCCGCCAGACGGGTGTTTATCCTGACGCAGGCTTCCCGGTACTTCTTTGAGGTCCGGCAGTGATTGTGCCGCCCGCCGTGGGGCTGCCGTCTGCCGTCCGCCGTCATCTGGCAGACTTCGGGGTATTGTTCCGAAAGCCAGGCGGGTTTTGCGCCGGAGGGCGTGGCAAGAATCACCTTTTGCCCGTTCTTGTGCAGGCGCTCGAAACATTCGTCAAGCCAGTCAAAGTGATAGACGCCCTCATCGCTTTCCAGCATGGCCCAGGAAAAAATACCGATGGACACAGCGTTGATTCCCGCCTCGCGCATATACTCCAGATCCTGGTCCAGCACTTCCGGGAAATCAAGCCACTGCTCGTAGTTGTAATCGGCCCCGTGCAGCAAGCCGGGCTCGCCGCTCTTTCCGTCCGTCATTCTTTTACCGCTCCCATCATCAGTCCGTTCAGGATGTATTTCTGCGAAACAAAAAACAGTATCACTACCGGTATGGCGGCCAGAATAGTGCCCGCGGTAACGATGCCCCAGTTGGTGTCGAAGCGCTGCTGGGTAAACTGATAAATGCCCACCATGACCGTAACCTTGTCGTTGCCTTTCAGGAGCAGGTTGGCGACAACGAAATCGCCGTAGGTGCTCATGAACGCAAGAATGGCGATGGTTATCACCATGGGCTTTATCACCGGAAAAAGTATCTTCCAGAACACCTGCCAGTAGGTGGCGCCTTCGATGAGGGCCGATTCGTCAAGCTCAGGGGATATGGAATCGATGTAGGACTTTACCATCAGCACGTTGACGCTCATGGAGCCGGCCACGTACACGCAGATAAGGCCGCCGTGGGTGTTGAGGCCCAGGAACGGCAGGTAGGTGCCAAATTGCTGCATCATCACGTAAATGGCGACCATGGCGAGTATGCCGGGGAAGATGTTCATAATCATGATGCCCATCATGACCCCGCGCTTGCCGGCAAAGCGGAAACGGGACAGAGCATATGCCGAAAGGCAGGTTAAGAACACGATGAACGCCACCGAAATTGCCGACACCTTGAACGAGTTGAGCATCCAGCTGCCGAAGGACAGGCTGGGGTTATGCAGCAGGTCCCGGTAATTATTCGCCGTAAGCGCTTTTGGAATAAGGTTCGCGCCCAACAGCGATTTTGCCGCGTTAAACGATGTGGCGATAATCCAGAAAAACGGAAGTATCGCGAACAGTATTAACGCTATCGCTACCAGGTATTTTATCGTTTTGATGATGAATACGCGCCGTTGTTTTTGCATGATTGCTCCTTTCCCTTACCGGGTTTCCTTCATGGCTTTTGTGTTCAGGGTCTGGAAGAACACCATCAGCGCGACCAGGATAAACAGCAGTACCGTAATTGCCGCGGAGAAGCCGTAATCAGCCGCGTTGGAAGAGCTGAAGCCCAGACGGTAAATGAACGAGATCAGCAAATCGGTGTAGCCCATGGGCACGGCGGTATCGGCCATGGCGGGAAGGCCGGCGTTAAAGCCCCAGACCAGGGTAAAGTTGTTGAAGTTGAAGCAGAACGAGGCGATTACCAGGGGCGCGAGTATGCGCATCACCAGGGGCAGCACGATTTTGCGCACCACGGTGAAGGGGCTGGCTCCATCAATGGCGGCGGCCTCAAACAGATCGCCGGGTATGGACTTGAGCGCCCCGGAAGCGAGCACGTAAAAGTAGGGGTAGGACAAGTACACGTTGATGATGATCAGCGCGAGGCGGGTCGCCGCCACATTGGTAAAGAACCGGGGAGAAAACCCGAACAAGCCGGAGAGTACCGTGGTAACCAGCCCCATGTTTTCGTTAAGCAGCGCCCGCCATACCATGATGGACACCAGCACCGGGATTGGGTAGGGAATGATCAGAAGCGAGCGGATGAGGCGCTTGTATTTTAAGTCCTCAAAGAGCAGGGCTATCAGGAGGCCCAGGGCAAAACTTGCCAGCACCGACAAGAGGGAAAAAGCGATGTTCCAGATGAATATCTGAAACACCGGTTTCAGGTAGCCGGAGTTACCCAAAAAGCGGGCGTAGTTGTCCCAGCCGATGCCCACCATAAAGCCGGGGCTTAAGGTGCGGCCGCTTGCGGACGTGTAGGTTCCCCGGCGGGGCAGAAACACTTCCCCTGAACGGTTGTCGGTAAACGCGTCGGCTTTATCGTCGTAGCGGTAGGCGGGAAGGCGCACGGCAACCTCGGTAAGGGAAATAATCTTAATCAGTTCCGGGGGCTTCCCGAACTGTACGTTGCCCAGGGCTTGCAGGCTTTGCAGGGTTTCGGCCCGGGTCATTTTGACATAGCCGTCGATTTCCTCCGGCGGGGCTGCGCCCGGCAAAGTTCCGGCGACCGGCGTTGGCAGGCGTCCGGGCGTTACTGTTGACAATTCCCCGTCCCGGTCAAGCAGCAGCAGAAAGCCGCCGCCCTTCCGGTACGCGGTCCATGCCCCAGAGAAGCCGCCTTCGGGGCTGTACATCTCCTGTGAAAGCCGCCGCACCGCCTGAGATCGGGTCAGCAGGTGGCCGCCGGACATATTGGTAAAGGACAGGTAGACCGTGTAGAAAATGGGGTACACCGTAAAGAGTAGGGCCATGACGAGGGAGGCGGCAAGCCAGCGCCAGGGGGTGAGGGACTTCCGCGCGAGCGCCACGGTGACAAAGCAGACCGCCGCGCCCACGAAAAGCCCCAGGGAGAAGAACCCGTCCCTGAAGAGGCGGAACATGAAGAAGCAGCCCAGGAAGCAGAACACGGCAATCCCGGCAATACGCGGTATGGTTTTCATGGCTGTACTACGGTATCATCGACTCAATCTGGGCTTTGGCGTTTTGCAGCGCCTCAGCCGGGGATTTATCGCCCGCGAACGACAGGGCCGCGGCGGCAGTCCACGCGTCCCAGACGTAGCCCATTTCCGGGATAGACGGCATGGGCACGGCGTGCGCCCCGGCTTTGTTAAAGCCCGCGGCATCGTCGTCAGCGGCGTTCTCAAAGATCGATTTCCACGCCGAGGGGCGCTGCTCCGCCTGATACAGGGCCGTCATGTTTTCCTCCGTGGCGATAAAATCGACCGCGAAGGACTGCGCCAGGAGCCTGCGGGGGCTGGCCGCGCTGACGATCATGCCCTGCACGCCGAGGAAGGGATTCCCCGGAGGGCCGCCTTTTTTCGCCGCCGGGAACGCGCCGATAGCGTAGGGAACGCCCGCGGTTTTGAAGCGGTTCAGCGCCCAGGGGCCGGTACACACAAAGGGCGCTTTGCCGCTTTCAAACAGCACATGGGACGCGTCCCAGTCGATGGTTTCGGGGATGAGCTTGTTCCGCACCTGGGCGGTGAGGAAGTCCAGGGCCGCGACAAAGCCCGGCCCGTCCACGAGTATCCGCTTCCCGTCCAGGCTGCCATCAGCCTTTTTCCCAAAGACCGCCCCTCCAAAGCTGTCGTACACCGGGTAGGCGTTGTAGTGCGCGTCCGCAAGGCCCAGCATCCGCTCAACCTTCCCCGCTTTGATAAGCCGCTCGGTCATGGCGACCGCCTCGTCCCAGGTTTCAGGCGGCTCCGGCACGAGCGATGTATTATAGAAGAAGCCGATGTTTTCCACGGCCAGGGGCAGGCCGTACAGTTTGCCGTTATAGGTAAAGCCTTCCAGCGACGGCGCGGTAAAGGAATCGCCCTTAGCGCCCGGATTGATTTCCAGCACCGCGCTGTTTTCTACGAGCGGCCCCAGGTTGTCGTGGGGGATGATGGCGATGTCCGCACATTCCGCGCCGCCCTGGGACAGCAGGAACTGGTTACGTATCTGCCCCAGGTCCACGAGGGACACTTCCACCGCCACGCCGTACTCCGCCTGAAACTTCCTGCCCAGCGCGGTGAGCACCTCGAGGCGTCCGTTGTCGTAGACCCAGAGGGTAAGTTTCTCCCCGCTCCTGGCCGCCGCCGCAGCCCCCGCGTCCTTTTTGGCGCAGGAAACCGTAAAGACGCTGAGGGCTGTCAACAGGGCCATGCATATCAGAGTAATCGTTCTTTTCATGTTCGTTCTCCTTTGTTCCGTTTTGTTCCGTCAAGCGAAACTACCCCGCCGCGCGGGGCGACGGGGTAGTTTGGTTATTTGACTGTGTAGCTTAAAGCGCTTGCCATGGTTACGGCAAGCGTGTCGTTGTCGTCGGAAGTCTTCGATGTCGCCCCCGCAGTGGCGGGGATCATGTTTTTAACCTGGATATGAGCTGTGTCAGACCACCAATAGTTGGAAAATGCCGCAAACACCTGCACCACATTTCCGGCGCTTGCGCCAAGGCTTGCCAGCGGAATTTGGTATTTTATCACTGAAACTTCAGGATCCGGGCGGACTGCGTAATCACTACCGTCCTTTGTCCAGGCAGCTACGGTAGATGTCGCTCCGGCGGCAGCTTCACCAGAGCCGGTAGCGGTAGGCATATAGTGAAAGACATAGCCTTCGAGGGTGGCCTCAGGCGCGCTCACCACTGTGGCCGCATTTGTCCAATCGGCATTGGTGAATGCTTTGCTGCCGTCGGTGCTGTTTGTGTTGTCAATGAAGAGGGTAATCCGGTCGTTTTCCCAGGCCGCAACGGCAGCGCCGAAGTCCAGGGCGATATACAGATTCGTTTCGTCATTCGCCACATACAGGCCGTCGATGGCATAAGTAACCGTACCGTCTGAGGGACCCCACTTATCCGTAGACGACGCCGCTTTGGTGTTGTCACTGAAGTCATCGTCCAGAATCCCCTTGTTGGCCCCGGTCATGTCGATAGCGGCATACGCGGGCGGCGGCACAGACGCCGCCTCGGTAGTCCCCAACACGGCGGCGCTCACGGCGCTCCAGCCGCCGGTGTTCCCGGCCTTCACCGCGTAGTAGTACGCGGTTGCCGGCGTGCGGCCCGTGTCGTTGTAGGTGAGCGCGGTAAGGGTGTCGCTCACAAGCGTGGCAGCGTCCCAGGGGCCGGTTGCGGCACTTGCCCGGTAGAGGGCGTACTTGGTTGCGCCGGTAACCTCGTCCCATGCCAGGGAGACGCTGTCAGTCGTGACGGCTGTTGTGTGGAGGTTGGCGGGCGTTGCGGGCGGCGTGACAGTATCCGGCGTGACAGTATCCGTGGTGTCCTTGCACCCCATAGTTACGAGCATCAAGGCAATAGCCAGGGCTCCCAAAAGCATGATTTGCTTTTTCATATAAACTCCTTTGGCGCTTAACGCCCGCCCGGCTCATATTCCTTTCCGCCCCTGCGGGCGGCGGTTTCCAAAAATCCCCTGGTAATAAGACCCTTATCAGCCCCGTAATAAGACCCTTATTAGCCTCGTAATAAGACCCTTATTAGCCTCGTAATAAGACCCTTATTAGCCCCGTAATAAGACCCTTATTAGCCTCGTAATAAGACCCTTATTAGCCTCGTAATAAGACCCTTATTAGCCTCGTAATAAGACCCTTATTCCCCCGGAAGTAAGACCCTTGCTCCTCCCGAAGTAAGACCCTTGCTCCTCCCGAAGTAAGCCCCTTGTTTTCCGCTCATTTGACCGTGTAGCTTAAAGCCTGGTCCATGTCGATGGTGATGGAAGTTGCATCCTCACCCGCGCCTGAAGCCGCCGCCTGGGGAATTATATCGCCCACCACAATAGTAGCGCCGTTACTCCAGCCTTTTGAGAAAGCGGCAAATACTTTCAGGGTATTTCCGGCCACGGCGCCGCCGATATTGGCAAGAGGTATGGAGAATTTTACCGTCGTTGTCCCGGCGGGCGCAGTGGGCTTCCACACCCAGGGATCGGCGTCTCCGCCGGTCCATGCGCCCGCGTTGATTGCGCCGCCAGGTGTGCTGGTGAAACCGCCCCTGGTATCTCTCATAATCCGCTGCGCAAAAGCTTCAATCGAAGCGGTGCAGGTTGTGGTTTGCGCTGCCTTAACGGTTCCTGTATTCACCCCTCCATCGCTTGAATCGGTATTGTCAATAAGTACCACAATACGGTCATATTCATAACCGCCGGGCTGAGCGCCGCCAAAGCCCACAGCGATATACAGATTCGTTTCGTCATTGGCCACATAAAGCCCCGCAATATCATAATTGAAGACGCCGCTGCCGGGACTCTGTGAATCCGTCGATGACGCCGCCTTCGAGCCGTCGCTGAAATCCGCGTCCAGCGTTCCCGTATTCATGTCGATTGCCGCGTAAGAGGGGGGCAGCGCCGTGCCGGGGACGCCCGATACGGCGGCGCTCCTCGGCCCTTCGCCGTGGCCGCCGTATACGGCGGCCAGCTTGTACCAGTGCTTTTCACCGATACTTAACGAGCCATGCGTATGGGTGGTGGCGCCAAAAGCGATATTATCAGCGCCGGTAAGCGCCGTAAAAGCGTTGTCCGCGGGCTTATCTGCCTCGGGCCCGGCGTGGTAAATCTTGAAGGCCGTAACGCCGTCAGCGGCGGCGTTCCAGGTCAGCGTGATGGAAGTGGTAGTGACGGCATCCACCCGGAAGCCTTCCGGCGCGGTGAGTGCCTTGGCCGCAGCGGTCAGCGGGTCGCTCGCGGCGCTCCAGCCGTTATCGTTGTGGGCCTTCACCGCGTAGTAGTACGTGGTTCCCGGCGCGAGGCCCGTGTCGTTATAGGTGAGCACAGTAAGGGTATCGCTCACAAGCGTGGTTTCGTCCCAGGGGCCGGTTGCGGAAGCCGCCCGGTAGAGGGCGTAAACGTCCGTGCCGGAAGACGCGTTCCACGCCAGGGAGATGCTGTCAATTGTCGTGGCCGTCGCGCGAAGGTTGGCGGGCTTTTTGGGCGGCGTTATGCCCGCGGTGGTGCCCAGGCCGCCGAGTACCGAAAGGGCGGGCAGGGCCTTGCCGTTAAAATCGAACAGGGTCTGGTTATCCCAGTTGCTCTTGAGCCCGGTCGCGGGTATCCATTCCGTGCCCCACCAGAACACGCCCATTCCCCCGGAAGTAACCGTGGCGTCAAGAACGGCCCGCAGGACTCTTGCCTGGTTTTCCACGGATGCGGGAACGCGGCTGCCCTCAAACACGATGCCCGACGCCGTAACATAGCTGTCGCTTGCGGGCATCTGTGCTGCGGTCAGCGTCTCCTGTGAAGTGTGGAACAGGTTGGAAAGATCGTCGCCGTCGTATTCCTTTGTCCAGGCCCAGCTATGCTCGGCCACCACCGCTTCCTTGCCGTAGCGGCTCACGATATTCCTGATGTTGGCATCCAGGTCGGCGATGTTCTTGTGGCTCGAATAGTAGGGATACCAGGACAGGCCGATCACGTCAAAGTCGAGTTCCTGAACCGTGGCCCCCGCGCCGTTATGCGCGGCGAAACGGTCAAACCATGTTTGGAATATGCTTGTGTCGCCGCCAGCGTCAAGGTGCACCATAATCTTCGCGTTTGGCGCGGCAAGGCGCGCGGCCTGAATGCCGGCTTCCAAAACACGCCCCAGGTTTGCCGCGGTGTCGATGACTGAGCCGCTGCCGCCGGTGGTCATCAACATTCCGGGCCTTATCTCGTTGCCTATCTGCACCATGTCGGGCTCAGCCCCGGCTGCCTTGAGTTCAAGGATCGTGTCGAGGGTATAGTCGTACACCGCCTGTACCAGTTGATCGACGGTATACTCCTTCCAGGCGTCAGGGATCTGCTGGCGGCCCGGGTCAGCCCAGTTGTCGCTGTAGTGGAAGTTGAGGAGGAACTTCATGCCCGCTTCCTTGGCCCTTTTGGCGATAGCGCGGGTCTTTACCATGTCGTTGTCGCCGTCGCCGTTGTAGGGGCCGGGGTTATACGCCAGCTGATGGTTATGCCAGAGCCGCAGCCGCACGTAGTTTACGCCGTGATCCGCCAGAATCTGTATTACATCGCCAGGCGTACCGTTATCGTCGTAATAGACGCCCCCGGCCTGCTCAATGATGTAGCAGTTGGAGATGTCCACGCCCCGGATAAAGCCGTCCGGGATGGGCTCGGTAAGCGGCGCGATTCCCATCTCGTTTACCGTAGGATAGGCGGCCAGCACCGGCGGCTTCTTCACGCCCCCCAGCCCCTCGGTGGTGCCCGCGTTCCCCGGAGGATAACCGGGGATTTCACAGCCGGTCGCCATAAGCGCCATAAGCGCAAGCAGCGTACCGATTCCGCGTTTATAGGTATTGATAGTTAAAACACTCATTTTCATTCCTCCAATCCTTAAAATACTTTGAAGAGCAGGGCCTTGCTCATGTCGATGGTAAGGGTTTGCGCCTCACCCACCGCGCCCGGCGCCGCCGCAACGGGAACCACGTCCCGCACCAGAACTTCGCCGCCGTCCCAGCCTTCGGAAAAGGCCGCGAACACCCGGAGCTCTGTCCCCTCTGTGGGACTCCCGATACTGGTAAACGGCGCCTTAATTTTGATCACCTTCACCTCCGGCCTCACGCAATAGTCGTTATCATCTTTTGTCCAGGCCGATGAAGCGTTAGTCGCCGCGCTCGCGGGCAATGTCCAGGCTGTCGTCATCAGCACCTTGGCGATGAAGCCTTCAAGGGTGACGGGCGGGCTAAAGGTGGTTGTAGTCGCGGGCTTGACGCTTACGGTCGAAGAGCCGGTTCCCACACTGGTGTTGTCTATCATCACCGTGATGCGTCCGTTCTCATAGCCGCCCGGCGGCGCGCTTCCGAAGTCCAGGGCGATGTACAGACTGTCCGCGTCGTTGGTAACGTACAGTCCCTGAATGTCGTAGTTGCCCGTACCGCCCGGAACAAGCGAATCCGTTGACGATGCGGCGGACGTATCCTTAAAGCCGTCGTCAAGCGCACCGCCCGTCATATCAACGACCGAGTACCTGGAGATGTCATTTCCGGTAGCCGTAACGCGTACGGCGCGGGTCATCGGGCCGACGCCGCCCTTGTTCACCCCGGCAACCTTGTACCAGTAGGTGTTTCCCGATACTACGGTCCAGTCCGCGCCGCTTGTCCCGGCGTAGCTCAGGGGAGCATCGTCTCCACCCAACAGGGCGGCGTATTCGCCGGCCTCGGTGTCGGAACGGAATATCCAGTAGCTGTCCGCGGTGAAGTGCGCGCCCCATTTTAGTTTGACGCCGTTGGAGCCAACCTCGGAAAGCACCAGATAGGGCGGCGCCGAGGGCGGGATAATGTCCGCCGGGTTGGGGACGGTGTAGGCGGGGCCTTCGCCGAGGGTCAGCGCGAGGCCCTCGTTAAAGTCGTAGACCACGTTACGGCTGTCCGCCAGTTGGCCGCCGGGCACGATGTCCGTGCAGTGCTGGCTGCCGTCGCTGTCCCAGTAGTTCGAGACCAGCCCCAGCACCCGGATGGTATCGCCTTTGACAAGGCCCATGTCCGCAAGGGCGAAACGGTATTCAAGGAAAACCGGCCCGTTGGGATTCACCCAGCCGTACTGGGAGGGGACGACGTGCGCGGGGCTGCCTTCCGTGTCGTTTTCGATAAAGACCTGAGCCTTTCTGAGTATGCTGTTGCCCTTGCCACGGGAACGTCCGGGTATGTGCACGAACAGCGCGTCGGCCTCGCCGTTTTGCAGAGTCGCGGTATCGGACAGCTTGGGTATGGTTGTTACACTGGCGAAGGAGCCGGTGGTGTCGCCGGTTGCAACGCCAACCTTGTCAATCAACAGGGCGATGCGATCCTCCTCCCAGAAGTTGGCGAGGGACTCAAACTCAAAGGCCGCGTACAGGTTGTTGAGATCGCTTAACACGTACAGGCCCGTAATCTCGTTTGAAGGCTGCACGTACCCGCCGGAATAAGCGTCGCCCACCGGGTCCGCGATATAGGCGGTTTCGGCGGAATCCCACACTGCGTCCTTCACGCCGTCCATGATCACCAGCGAGTTGGTGATATGCACGTTGAACACGCACTCGGCGGCAAGGCTGCTGGAGGGCGGGATAATGCCCATAACGGTAACCGAGAAATCAAACTCCATATCGTATAATTCAATCGTTGGGGTAAGCAGCAGGGAACAGCCGTCCGGCGAAAGGCCCAGGGTGAAGTTCGCGTCGTAAAGCCCCGAAGGATACTTCGCCCCGGCGGTGATCACAAAGTCCGCGGTGGGCGAAAGGGTTACCGGCGCGTTCAGCGGTATCTCGATAGAGCGGCCGCCCACGGGATCTCTGGTGGAAAAGTAACTGTTGCGGCTGGGAAACAGCGGGGCGATGTCTATCGTCCCGGTAAAGGGCGGCAGGGGGCGGCCCTTCTGATCGCTGTCCTCGTTGTTCACAAAGCCCGCGATGGTCAGTTCGAGGATGCCCGTTCCCGTGGGGTTAAGGCCGGGGTTGAGTACGTCCGCGACCGGCGCCGCGTCAAGGTAGAAGGTCTTGTAGTCATCGCTGAAATGCCCGCCCTTGAAGGGCAGCTCCGCGACGCTTTGCCTGCCCACGGTGTTGGTATAGGTAACCTTGAACGCCCCGGAAAGGCCGTTGGGCTGCGAGGGGTCTTCGGGGATAACAACAGCCGCCTTTTTTGACAGGAGGAGGCCGAGTTCCGCTTTGGAGCCTTCGCTCATGTCCATGTCCGCCGCGCCCGGGTAATACCACACGGCGCCGCTTACGGAAAGAGCGCCGGTTTCGGATGCCAGCTTCTTCTGCAATTCGGAATTCAGCCCGCTCTGCAATACGCCGCACGCCGTAGCCACGGCAGCCAGGCAGACGATTGCGGCCAAGGTAATCGTCCTCGATACTACAACTCTCTGTTTCATTTCATACCTCACTTTACGGAAAGTTCCGCGGGCTTTTTGCCGCCGTCAACGGTAATGGTAAGCTCGGCATCCATCGCGACGCCCTTCACCTCGAAGTTCCAGCGGATGTTATTCTGGCTTTCATCCGGCGCGTTGCCGATAGTTGCCGGATACCAGGGGCGGCCCCAGGCGCCCGCCGGCACTACCGTGAATTTAACGCTGCTGCTTTTTATCGTCTGAACAACGGAAACGCCCTTCCCGTCTTTCACGGTGATATTCGTCTTGCTGTTGTCCCAGTCCGTGCCCTGCCAGTCGCCGGACACGCAGTAGTCGCCGTCCGCCAGGGGGAAATTGACCAGTTCGAAGGTTATCAGCGTCTGCTTTTGGTTGTGCAGTCCGGTCGCGTCGGCGCAGCCGGTAACAAAAAACGCCAAAACGGCCAGCGCCGGTACCAGATTTTTTTTCAGTATCATCATAAGCCTCCTTATAAATCCCAAATCAGGCCGAAACTGACGCGGCTTGTATTCACATCCTCAGAGAGATGATTCAGCCGGTATGAACGGTGAACCAGCTTGTTATCGGGATCGTCGTAACGATAGAGGGTGTAGTTATTATCCTCGTAGGGGTCCATGGCGTAGGTGATGTGCATCCATATCCGGGGAGAAGCGACAGCCTTCCAGTTTGTTACGAGGGAAACTCCGGCGGCAAGGCCAAAGGGAACCAGCGTAGAGTCCGCCGCCGATTTTGTCCGGTACACCGAACCCAGGGTAGCAGACAGCGCGCCGGTAATATCCCAATTGACCATGAATGAGTGATAGAGGGCGTCGAGGTCATACGCGCCGCTTTCGAAAGACCAGCTCTGATATTCCGCGCTCAGGGCGTAGGCAAAGACCAGTTTTTTCACCGAAGGGTGAAGGCTGCCCGCGCGGAATTCGAGCCCCGCTTCCTCAAAACGCGCCGCCCAGGGCTGGGCCGCGTCATCAGAGGCGGCGATTCTGTCAATGTTGATCACGCCGTATACGGACACGTCCATCTCTTTATCGATAAGGCCGCCCAGATTAAAGTCTACCAGAGGCTGATTGCGGATGTTCCACAGGCCGCTGTGCGCGTCGGCAATACCGTTCAGGGTAAAATCCGTATCAAGCCCGATGCGGACAAGCTCGTTCACCGTGAACCACTGGTACAGCGAGCTTACGGAAGCGCCGGGAGTTACCGACTCATCATCGCCCCAGACGCTTACCACAGCGGAGCCCGCCAGGGATTGCGTCAATACGCCGTGGTACGGCCCTGCCTGAACATCGGCCCGCAGAGCCGCCGCCGTGGCCGTCAGAGCCGGCTCGATTCCGGTCCCGAAAGACGCAAGGCCGTGAACGCCCACGCTCAGGGCCTCCGCCGGTTTATAGGCGGCATACAGTGAAATCGCGTTATCGTTCTGTTCGTTGTACCGGAACAACTCCGGTGAATTGGTCGTGCTGGTATAGGTAACGGCAATATCAGTCTTTTCAAAAAGCGACGCCTGTACGAGGGAGTATACTCCGTACTCGGCGCGCATACGGCTCAGGGCAAAAAGGGCGTCTATCTCAACATCGTCCCCGATATTCTTCAGGCTATCCCCCAGGGATACTTCCGTAAAACCCCGTCCCACATCGTTCCAGGGATCAATCACGTTATAAATACCCGTAAAAGAACGCATGGTGGCGGCGTTCAATTCCCCGTAACCAAACCGTGTTTTAAGATACGGCGTCGCGACGGTAAAGCCCATCTTGTTGAAAAATCCCGGATTCCGGGAATTCAGCCCGTAGATTGGAGAAAAGAACATGCCCGCGAATCCCTGGAGGCCGTCGGCCACGGTAACGTCGGGAATGTTCGCCCCATAGCTGTTCGCCTGATAAAAGGCGTGATCAATCGCCCAGAGTCCCACCTCGGCGTCCACCTCAAACAGCGGCCCGAACTGGCCCCAGAGCCACCAATTGGCCTTGGTATACAGGGCGGACCGGTCAAACTCGTACCCGCTTTCTTCGCCCGTGGCAATATCCCGAATCAGGGAAGTATTGTTCGAGGTTAATTCGATCCATAACCCCATGCTGAAGGGAGAGCCGGGAGCCTCCCCTCCCGAAGATTCGGGCGGTTCCGCCTCCTGCGCAACGGAAAAACCGGCGCATACTCCTACAAGGAGAAGGATCAGTACCGGTTTCCATATCGCTGATTTCATGATTTACCCCCTGTTTTCGCTGGCAATCAACACGACTACTCAACGCGTGTTGATTCATAATACACCAGTTTTTTTCATCTGTCAAGAAAAAAAGTGGTCGGCTTGTGGAAAAGCGCGGCCTATGCATTGCTGAGACCCTGCCGCCAAGCGCTTTTTTCTCACTCATTTTTAACCTCATTTTGACCTCCGTCAACAGCTCTCTGACGGACAGTCTGCTAGATTTGGGTTACATTTTCTAAATGAGGCAAATCTTCCTTTCGGTTACATTTTCCATGAGGCGCCGCGTACTCTTGTTCAATTCCGCTCCGCTGCGGTATACTCACCCGAAATGGAACAGTTTGTTTTCACCGGTGAGGTGATTCACGGCAATGCCCGGGGGCGCACCGTTGGTATGCCAACGGCAAACCTCAAAGCGCCGGAGGGCGCGCCAAAACCGGAGCCGGGGGTGTACGCTTCCTCAGTCACCATCAAAGGCAAAGCATACCTGGGAGTGACCAACATCGGCCCACGGCCCACAGTGGACATCGTTCCGGTGTTTACCATAGAAATCCATATTTTAGACTTTGACGAAGATATTTACGGAGAAATCATCACCCTCAGGATTCACCGGTTCCTGCGGCCTATCCGCAAGTTCGGCAGCCTGGAAGAAGTAAAAAATCAGGTACAGAAGGACATTGTCCAGACGCGGCGCTTCCTGGAGGGCATTTTTACACACCCAGCCGGTTGATCACCGTATCCAGCAGTTCGTCCACCACGGAGATGAATTTTGCCGCCGCGTTGTAACCGTGCTGGAACTTGATGATGTCCGCCAGTTCCTCGTCGATGTTCAC
>JAITOJ010000077.1 GCA_031290005.1 Treponema sp.
TGAAAATGGTGAATCGTTACCAAGGCCGAGTAATCTGATTGATGTGATGCCTGAGCAGTCGGATGGGTTTGTGTCGCTGGTGTATATCGACACAGAACAGTTTCAGCACAACTACGAAATAAAATCGGTAAAAAAGACCCTGACTATTCCGTCCTGGCTCAAGTCCGGCGGCGGAAAAAAAGCGTGTCAATTTCTCCGCCACTCTGAAAGACGCGCTGCTTGAAAGAATTGCCCGGTGAAGAATTTGAAGCCGTGGCGGATTTTTTTTACTAAGCCCCCCGTTGACACAACCCCAATCCCCTCTGTATAGTACTGTGAGAGGGAATAGTATACATATGCGCGGGTGGGAGATACATGGCGGACACAACAAATAGAATAGCGCTTCCCAAGCTGACGCCGGATTTTGCGGTAGCCATTGCCGCGGTGGTGGTGGTGATGATGCTCATTATCCCTCTGCCTACGGTGCTGCTGGATGTCTTTATGGCATTGAACCTCCTTTTTGCCCTGCTGGTGCTCCTGACCTCCTTTTATATCCGCCGGGCAATCGACTTTTCGTCTTTTCCTACGGTGCTGCTGGTGCTCACCCTCTTTGGCATCGGGCTGAACGTATCGTCCACCCGGCTGATTCTGTCCCAGGGGCAGGACTTTAACGGAATGATGGTGCGCGCCTTCTCCCAGTTCGTGGTGGGAGCCAGCGGAACCCAGGGGCTGGCCATCGGGTTTGTCATCTTTATCATCCTGATTGCGGTGCAGGCCATTGTGATTACCAAAGGGGCCACCCGTGTGGCCGAAGTGGCGGCCCGGTTCACCCTGGACGCCATGCCCACCAAACAGATGGGCATCCAGACCGAGTACAGCAACGGCGCCATCACCGAGGAGGAGGCCCGAAAACGCAAGACCGAAGTCCAGCAGGAAGCGGACTTTTATGGCGCCATGGACGGTTCCTCAAAATTCGTTTCCGGCAACGTGAAGCTGGGCATCTTTATTACCGTCATCAACCTGGTGGTGGGCCTTATCTTCGGCATGGCGCTCCGGGGCGAGCCTTTTTTGGTGGCAATCCAGACCTACGCCGCGCTCACCATTGGGGACGGACTTCTGGCCCAGCTCCCCTCGCTTTTGGTTTCCGTGGCCACGGGCATCATCGTCACCCGCACCGCTTCGGACGTGTCCCTGGGAGAGAATATCCAGAAGCAGTTTTCCCAGAGCGCCCTCATCTATTACGTGGGCGGCGCTACTCTGGGGGTCATCGGGGTGCTGCCGGGGTTCCCCTGGTATGTGCTCATCCCTATGGGAGCGCTGCTCATCTATTTTGCCCGGCGGCTGCAAACTATGGAGAAGACCAAGGCGGCCACTGCCGGAGCCGCCGCTCCTGCTCCCAAGAATGCCGCCCCGTCCCCGGAAATCGGGCCCATCGCGCCCCTTGACCCCCTGTCCCTGGAACTGGGCTTTGCCCTGATTCCCCTGGTGGACAAGGAAAACGGCGCGGAACTGTTGGAGCGGGTCACTCGCATCAGGCGGGAAGCGGGGCTTGACCTGGGCCTCATGGTTCCTAAAATCCGCATCATCGACAACATGCGGCTGGAACCGGAAGAATACTGTTTCAAAATCAAGGGCGTGGAAGCGGGCCGGAGCCGCATCCGCATGGGCCGCTATATGTGCATGAACACCGGAGGCGTCACCGAAGAAATCGAAGGCGAAGCCACTACCGACCCGGCATTCGGGCTTCCGGCAATCTGGGTGCGGGAGGAACTGCGGGACAAGGCCGAACTTGCGGGCTACGCCGTGGTTGACCCGCCGACCATCATCGCCACTCATCTGACGGAAATCATCAAGAGCCACGCCTCGGAAATCCTGGGCCGCCAGGAAGTGCAGTCCATTATCGAGGGTATAAAAAAAGACTACCCCGCGGTGGTGGAAGAAGTGAACAAGATTTTCTCTCTGGGAGAAATACAGAAGGTTTTGCAGGGACTTCTGCGGGAGCAGGTGTCCATCAGGAACATGGTGGTCATTCTGGAAACCCTGGCGGATTACGGGCCGGTGACCAAAAAGGCGGATGTGCTGGTGGAAAAAGTGCGCCAGGCCCTGGGCCGGCAAATCTGTCTGCAATACGCCGGCAACGACCATGTGCTCCATGTGCTCACGGTGGCGCCGGATTTCCTGTCCAAGCTGCTTGACAGCCGTATCGACACGGTGAACGGCCCTCTGGCCGCTCTTGACCCGGCTTTGCAGCGCGCCTGGATTTCCGCCCTCAGTTCCGCCATCGCGGCGGTGCGGGACAAGGGCTTTGTGCCGGTCATTCTGTGTCCCCAGGAAACCCGAATTTTAATCAAGACCAGTTCCGAGCGGGAGATGCCCAATCTGGTGATTCTTTCAATTCCGGAAATCCCCAATGATATTAAGGTGGAGTCTCTGGGGGAGGTGCATGTTGGATAAACGGGAGACAGGAGAGCTTAAAATTCAGGGCAACACCTATGAAGAATGTTTGCAAGAACTCCGGAAACGGTACGAACTCAACAATTATTTTATTGACAAGAAACGCCAAATTTCCGCCGGCGGTATAAAAGGGTTCTTTGGAAAAACCAAATGGGAGGTTATCTACCGGCTTTTGGCTCCCGTCAGGCCGCGCTATACCGCAAAACCTGCCGCCGGGGAAGAGGGCGATGATTTTGACCAGCAAAAACAGCGGGTACTCAATATCGCGGGCAAGGCGCCGAATCCTCAGTTGGACGCAATTTCCAGGATGATCAAAGACCTGGATTCCAAGGTCACTACCCTGGCATCGGATAAACCCGCTGTCACGTCGGAGCACCCGGCAATTCAGAGAGTCGCCGGGATTCTTGAATCGAACGAATTTACCCCCTCAATTGTGAAAAACATTGCCCGGCGGCTCAAGCAGGAACTGACTCTTGAAGAACTGGATAATGAAGAGACAGTGCAGGAACGGATGGCTTTCTGGATTGGGGAACTGATTAAAGTTGAGAGCCCTCCGGTAGCGGAAAAAAACCTCCGGGTTATTGTGCTGGTGGGACCCACCGGGGAAGGAAAAACCACTACCATTGCCAAGTTGGCCGCGGCATACCGGAAGAAAGATTCTGCCGAACATGAACACCAGATTTGTATGATAACCATCGACCAGTTGCGAGTCGCCGCGGGCAGACAGGTTGAGACCTATGCGCGGGTGCTGAAAACAGATTTTGCTTCCGGTAATTCCGCAAAGGATATCCGGGAAATTGTGGCGGGGAACGACAAACTTGACGTGCTTCTCATTGATACCGCCGGTTACAGTCCCAATGATTTCGGAAGAATCGGACAGATGCGGGAAATCCTTAATATACCGGAGCTACGTCCGGAAATCTATCTGGTGGTTTCGGCTTCAAAAAAGACCGGAGATTTGCTCAATATTATTAAAAATTATGAATTGTTTAATTGCAAGGCGGTAATTGTTACAAAACTGGACGAAACGGATCGTATCGGCAATGTGGTGAGCGCTCTGGCCGAGAAAAATAAAGCTGTGGCCTATGTTACCACAGGGCAAACAGTTTCCAGCGACATAAAAGTTGCGGAGCCGCTTGATTTTTTACACAAACTTGCCGATATAAAGATACGGAGTGTAGAAAATGGATGAGCAGGCTACGGAATTACGCCAGATGATGGCGAACAGAGGATTGTCGAAGAAAAAGGACGGAGTGCATAAAACACGAATTGTTGCGGTCACCAGCGGCAAGGGCGGGGTGGGGAAGACCAATCTGGCCATCAACATGGCGATTGCCTATGCGGATCTGGGAAAAAAAGTTGTCCTTATCGACGGCGATTTGGGCATGGCCAACGTAAACGTTATTCTGAATATTGTCCCGAAATACAACCTGCTCCATGTTATCAGCCGTCAGCGCAAAATGAGCGAAATCATCATTGATACCGAATTCGGTATCCGGTTTATCGCCGGAGCAAACGGATTTTCTTCCATAGCCAACTTGAGCGAGGATGAGCTTAACTATTTTGCCGAAGAATTCGCCACCATCGGCAATGCGGACATCATTATCATTGATACGGGCGCGGGAATCGCCAAAAACGTGCTTCAGTTCATCGCCGCCTCGGACGAGGTTTTTGTGGTTACCACTCCGGAACCCACGGCGATTACCGACGCCTATGGGATTATCAAGATTATCGCCACGGAATTGGTGAACCGTGACCTTCATCTCAAGCTGCTGGTGAACCGGGTGCATTCCGCGGATGAAGGCAAGCGAATTTCTGACCGGATTATCAATATCGCCGCCCAATTTCTGAATTGCAAGGTGGATTATCTGGGTTTTGTGTATGAAGACCCTGCGGTGACCAATGCGGTCATCCGGCAAAAACCTTTTATTGTGGTTAATCCCGCTTCCAAGTCCTCGGTGTGCGTCAAGCATATTATCGGGCGCATAGAAAAGGGAGGCGCCGCCAGTACGGCGGGGGTTTCCCGGTTCCTGAAAAAATTTCTTGAAAAGAACTGATGGTTATCGCTATTGACGGCCCCGCCGGTTCGGGCAAAAGCACTGTGGCAAAACTCATCGCCCAACGGCTGGGTATCACATTCTTGAATTCCGGCAGTTTTTACCGGGGGATCACCCTATGTGTGCTCCGCGCGAGCTTGGACTACCGGGACCAGGAAGCGGTGCTGGCCCTGGCGGAAAGCCTGGCTATGGAATACCGCCAATCCCGGCTGGTCATAAACGGCGAGGACGTGGAAGGCCTGCTGCATTCTGACGCGGTGGACGCCCTGGTGTCTCCGGTGTCGGCCATTGTACCCCTGCGTCATCTGGTGAACCGGAAAATTCGGGAGATTGCCCAGTCCATCAGCGTTGTCTGCGAAGGCCGAGACATGACCACCGTGGTGTTTCCCGGAGCGGACTACAAGTTCTATTTGGACGCCTCATCCCGGGCGCGCGCCCTCCGGCGCTTTAACCAGGGGGTCAGCAGCTTGAGTCTGGAAGAAATCGAGGAATCCATCCAGGAACGGGACGAGAAAGACAAAAAAAAGGCCGAAGGGGCATTAAAAATCGCTCCTAAGGCGGAATATATTGACACATCGGACTTGACGCTTGATGAAGTTTGTGCAATAATAGTAAACAAATTTACTTTATAAGGGTTTTCTATGGAGCAGATGGAAGTGGGAAAGGATGAAGTTTTGGAATCCCAGGATGACATTCAGGCACAATTGCAGGAAAAGTATTTTAAGAGCTTTGAATCTCTTGAAGAAGGCCAGTTGGTAGCGGGGATGGTCGTGCAGATTACCCCCGACCAGGTCTTTGTTGACGTGGGCTATAAGTCGGAAGGCAAGATTCCCACCAACGAGTTTGGGGAGCTGCCCAAACTCGGCGATACCGTACCGGTGGTGCTGGTTTCAAAGGAAGGCAAACACGGCGAGGTGATTGTCTCCAAGCAAAAGGCGGACCTCAAGCAGCTTTGGAAGAATCTCAGGCAGGCGGTTCAGGATACGACCCCCGTGGAAGCGACGATTGTCAGGACCATCAAGGGCGGATACGATGTAGATTTGGGCAACGGCATTCACGCCTTCCTGCCCATCAGTCGGGCGGACATACAAAAAGTGGAAAAACCGGAAAGTTTAATCGGTCTCAAAGATTTGTTCTATATTGAGCGGCTCTATTCGGACAACAAGCAGAATGTGGTGGTGAACCGCCGAAAATACCTGGAAGATCTGGTGGAAACCAAGCGCAATCAATTTTTTGAAAATGCTGTCATTGGCGAAACGGTCAAGGGCACGGTGAAGAGTTTTACCAGTTTTGGGGCCTTTATCGACTTGGGCGGGTTCGACGGACTCCTGCATATTAACGACATGAGCTGGGGCCACGTAACCCGGCCAAAGGAATTTGTGCGCAAGGGTCAGGAAATCGAACTCAAACTCATCCGGCTGGAACCGGAGGAAAAGCGGATTAATCTTTCCCTCAAGCATTTTACCGAAGACCCCTGGCTCCACTTTGAGGAAAAATACCATGTGGGCGATGTGGTCAAGGGCACGGTGACCAAACTCACCGACTTCGGAGCTTTCATCGAATTAGAAGAAGGCATTGAGGGCCTGGCGCACATCAGTGAGTTTTCCTGGGTCAAGAAGATTAACAAGCCCGGAGACATGCTTAAGGGCAGTGACGAAGTTGAATGTATGGTTCTGGGTTACGATATTCAGGCGGGCCGGGTGTCCCTGGGACTCAAACAGGTGACTGATAACCCACTGGATAACTTGGCGGAAAAATACCCTGTGGGCATGAAGCTGACCCGCAAGGTGGTGAAGATTACCAACGCCGGGGCGTTTATTGAGCTTGAGGAAGGCATTGACGGGTTCCTCCATGCGGACGATATTTCCTGGACAAAGAAAGTGCGGTATCCGGGCAGCGAGTTGACGGTCGGTCAGGAAGTGGAAATCATGGTAGTAGAGAACAACCCGGAGGAACGCCGGGTGCGGTTAAGCATCAGGCACCTGACCGATGACCCGTGGGTAAAGTTCATGGCGGATTACAAACCCGGTTCGGTGCTGGAAGGGGAAATCGTTTCAATTACCGATTTTGGTATGTTTGTCCGCGCTCCGGGCGGTATTGAGGGCCTGGTGAACAAGGTAAACCTGACGGAAAGCCGGGAAGAGACTTTTGAGGAAGCGGTCAAGAAATACAATGTGGGCGACAAGATTACGGTCTTTGTGGCGGATGTCAATCCGGAAAGACAAAAGGCCGCGTTCTCGGTGCGCGAGGTGAAGAAACGGCAGGAACGGGACGAGATTGCTCAGTATATGTCTTCCGGCAGCGAAGATGATAACGGGGCCTTTACCCTCGGTGACTTCCTGAAAAATAAAAATAACTGAGTTGAATGTCTGTGTGTGTCAGTGAAAACAAGATAATGCAGGATTTATTCCTCGTTGCCGCGGAAGCGGCAAAAACGGATTTGCCGGTGTTGATTTTCGGTGAAAGCGGTAGCGGCAAGTCACGTTTGGCGGAATATATCCATCAGAAAAGCGGTCGGGCGGCAAAGTCCCTGGGTTGTGTGCGTTGCGGAGGCGTGTCGCCTGTCATGTGGGAGCGGGAATTTCGGGATGTCCTTGTGTCCTGCGCGGACGGGACTTTGTTTCTGGAAGAGATAAGCTCCCTGTCTGCGGGGGCACAAAAGCAGCTTTTGACGGCCCTTAAAGGCGGCTTTTTTGAAGATCCGGATACGGGGGCAAAAATCCCGGTACGTTTGCGGATTATTGCTGCCGCTGCCCGGGATATGGAGAGTCTGGTGGAGGGGGGAGATTTTTTAAGCGATTTGTATTACCGGCTCAATGTGTTTCCCTTGTTTGTGCCGCCCCTTCGCAAACGGCAGGAGGATATTGCGCCGTTGGCGCAATTGTTCCTTGACAAATATGGGAAGGAAAAAGGTTTTGCCGGTTTTTCCGAAGAAGCTCTGGGAACCCTGCAAGCGTGCCGCTGGCCGGGAAATATCCGGGAGCTGGAAAACGCCGTGCAGCGGGGCTGCGCTTTTGGAACAGCGCCGTTTATTCAGGCCAGGGATTTGCGTCTGCAAATCCGATTTTCCGGCTATGCGCTTGCTTTGAGAGGAGATGATGAGGAACAGGACAAGTCTTTGAAGACTGCCTTGACGCACTTCAAAAAGGCTTACCTTACGCGGATTTTGAATGAAACGGCCTGGAATCAGACCAGAGCCGCAAAGGTTCTCGATATTCAACGCACCTATGTGTCACGGTTATTACGGGAACTTAAAATACGGGAAATAAAACAGGAGTAAGAGACATGGCGGAACGTACAATTCATGCCCTTCACGCATCTCGTTCTGAGGGCGAGAAAAAATCTTTTTCCGAGGCAGCGGGCGCTTTCCTCGGCAAATACCGGATAGTAATTTTAAGTGCCATCGGGGGCCTCCTCGTGGCTGCCTTGGCGATTGGGATAGTGAATTATGTCATAACTCAGTCCCATGCCAGAGGGCTTGAGGCGGTGGAGGAAATCGCCTATACCCTGGAAAATACGGAAGCTGACAAGCTGGATGCCGCAGTAACCGGAGCGCTTTCTTCTCTGGAGGAATATGCTGACGGTAAAAGCGTAGTGGCGGTTCGGGCAAATCTGCTGAAAGCGGATTTGTTTTTCCGGGACAAAAAATATGAGGAAGCCCGCGTTGCCTGGATTGCCGCATCTGAGGCTCAGAAAAAAGCCTATACCGCGCCCACCGGCTGGTATAACGCGGCAGTATGCAGCGAGGAATTGGGAGATATTGAATCCGCCGCAGCGTACTACGAAAAGGCTGCCGCTTTTGAAAATTTTGCTCTCAAAACCCACACGCTTTTCAGCCTGGGGCGGATTAAAGACGCATCCGGGGATTATACCGGAGCGGCGGCACAGTATCAAAAATTGCAGGATGCTTATCCCGATGATTCATGGACATCCCTTGCCATAAGCCGGCTTATTGCCCTCCGGGCGGAAGGGAAAATTCAATAGTCATGAATTGCCGCTTTTCCCGGCAGCAAATTGGGACGACGTTTTTTTTTCTTTCGTTCTGTACTGCCCCATTCCTGTGTTCTTGCGGACTTGAAGAATATCAGGTGCTTGACCCGCCTATTTTAATGCGCTTGGCCGGTGGAACAGACCCCTACCTCAGGTATTTTGATTTTCGTACCGTGGAAAGCGGCGAATACAACGATGCCGCTATTTTTCAGGGAACCACGGTCTATTATAAAATATATGCCTCGGACGCAACAATGCAATCAGAGATATCCAGTATTTCAACTGCCAATACCCAGTATTCTTCCAATGGATACAACCGGATGGTGCAGCTCGGTTATCTGGAATTGAATGCCGATGCCCGTAATTCCCTGTTAATTCCAAGGGCGGGATCCGGGCGCCAGGTGGTAATACGCCTTTTTGATGAAGCTTCCTATACCGCGCGGGTTCATGGCAACGATACCGATATAGAAGTAAGCCCTGTTTGGGGCAGGCCTTTGCGGCGTTTAAATGATAAAGGATTCAATTTTTTTGCGGATACCGAGGCGGAGCGGGAAAATAATCCGGTTCCGGTTTCCGGTGACGGCGATGTCAATTATACGGGATACAGCGATGGGAAATCCTGGTATGTAAACGCTTATGCGGTTTCTGTCGGCCAGAATGATTTATTGGTGAACTTATACAGTCAATTGCTCCATCTGGGGTTTATCATTATTTCAGAGTAAGGGCTGTATCGCTTTGACAGGGTTTTACTTTTTTGATACTATTTATCGTCCCTTGGGTTCATAGCTCATCAGGATAGAGCAACTGCCTTCTAAGCAGTAGGTAGGGGGTTCGAGTCCCTCTGGACCCGAAACGCTTGCCTTTTTTGTCTGAAATCAGTATAGTATTCCTATATTTTTAGGAGGTCTTTATGACGTTATCAGAAAAAGTAAAAGATACCCTTGACACTATCCGCCCCCGGCTTCAGGCCGACGGCGGAGACCTGGAACTGGTCTCAGTGGAAGACAACGGCACCGTGCACGTCCGGCTGACCGGCGCGTGCGCGGGCTGCCCCATGTCCACTATGACCCTCAGGCAGAGCGTGGAACGGGAACTGAAAGCCCAGATTCCTGAAGTAACCGGCATCGTTCAGGAATTCTAAACCTGTTCGATTTTGTTCTTGTTTCCGGGGACGCCGAAGTCGACCATCCTTCCTTTGCCGCCGCGCTGCTGAGCCGGTGGCTGGAAGCAAACGGTTTTTCAACGGGCGTCATCGCTCAGCCGGACTGGCGTTCCCCGGAAGATTTCAGGATCTTGGGCCGCCCCCGCCTCGCCTTTCTGGTGAGCGCCGGAGCAATGGATTCCCTGGTGGCCCACTACACGGCGAACAAAAAACGCCGTTCCCAGGACGCCTATTCCCACGGCGGCGAAGCGGGATGCCGCCCTGATCGGGCAATCATCACCTACTGCGCAAAAATCCGCGAAGCATGGAAAGACGTCAGCATCATTATAGGCGGCATTGAAGCCAGTCTCCGCCGGTATGCCCACTATGACTATTGGTCAGATACGGTGCGGCGGTCGGTCTTGCTGGACTCCAAGGCGGACATTCTGGTCTACGGCATGGGGGAAAAGCCCATTCTGGAAATCGCCCAACGGCTGGCAGCGGGCGAGGGGCTGCGGGGTATCCGGGGCGCCTGCTGGCGCACAGGCAAGGCAGGGGATGTGCCGGCGGAAGCGGCGCTGCTGCCGTCTTTTGAAGACGTGAGCGCGCGGACAGAGGAAGGGAAAGCGGCCTTTGCCCGGTCATACCTGATTCAGGAACAGAACGCCTGCCCCGTGACCGGCGGCGTCCTTGCGGAGCGGAGCGGCAGCCAGTTTGTGGTGCACGAAAGGCCCGCTGAGCCGCTGACCACAGCGGAATTCGACCAGGTGATGGAACTGCCCTACGCCCGCCGCTGGCATCCCCGGTACGACGCGCCCGCTTCAAACGGCAAACGCGGCATTCCCGCATTACAGGAAGTGCTTTTTTCTCTGGTCAGCGTCCGGGGCTGCTTCGGCTCCTGCGCCTTTTGCGCCATCGCCTTTCATCAGGGCAGGCGGATTCAAGCGCGGAGCCACAAGTCTCTGATCCGGGAAGCGACGGCCCTCACGAAACATCCGGACTTCAAGGGTTACATCCACGATGTGGGCGGGCCGACGGCGAATTTTCGGCTGCCTCCCTGCGAAAAGCAGGAACGCGCAGGGTGTTGCGCTGGCCAGGACTGTCTGGGGGCCACCCCCTGCCCTTCCCTCACGGTCGACCACAGGGATTATATTGCGCTGCTGCGGAAACTACGGGTAATTCCGGGGGTCAAAAAAGTGTTTGTCCGGAGCGGCATCCGGTTTGACTACGTGATGCTCGACAAAGATCCGGCCTTTTTGCGGGAATTGTGCGAATATCATGTGTCCGGGCAGCTTAAAGTGGCCCCGGAACAGGTGAGCGACCGCGTGCTTGCCCTGATGCGCAAAAGCAGCCACACGGTGTATGACGCGTTTGCCGCCGCCTACGCGAAAACCAACCGCGTTCTGGGCAAAAAGCAGTATCTGGTTCCCTATTACATCGCCTCCCTGCCCGGCGCGGGACTGAGGGAAGCGGCTGAGGCCGCGCTCTATTTGAAGGAAACCGGTTTTGTCCCGGACCAGGTTCAGGATTTTTACCCCACCCCCGGAAGCCTTGCCACCTGCATGTATTATACCGGCCTTGACCCGCACACGGGCAAGGCAGTGTATGCGGCCAGGGGTGAGCGGGAACGCCGCCTGCAACGGGCGCTCTTGCAATTCAACAAACCGGAAAACGCCGCCCTTGTCCGGGAAGCTTTGACAAAAGCGGGACTTCCCGCTGATTTACTCAAGTAAAAAAAAATTATGACTAAAAATCGCTTAACCTCCCTCTGATTTGTTTCGATACTTATTGTAGAACTATGTATTTTTATCAAGAACGAAGTAAGTAAGGAGTTTACAATGAGAAAAACAGTATGGATTACGGCTACTCTTTTGGTAAGCCTGATTTTGACCGCCTGTATGAGCGCCAAAACCGGTTCAGCGGAGCAGTCGGAGGTCTTTAACGCCGCGGATTATGAAGCGGCTGTCGGGAAACTGTCTGAAACAGAACTGAATGCCCAGGATTCAAAGGGAAATACTATTCTCCACATTGCTGCCCAGCGCAATAACGCGGATATTGTGATGTATTTACTGGTACGGGGCGCGGATACCACCCTGTTAAACAATGACCAGGATTCAGCCATCCATGTGGCAATAAAAAACAACAGTATGGACGCGGTAAAAGTGCTTGCCGCCCACGGCAATGCAATTTTTATCCACAACGGCAGCGGCAAGACCGCCCTGGAAGCAGGGCTTGAAAAGGGCGGCGATTTTTATCCCCTCTTGCTGACTGCCGGGACCGCCGGAATGGCGGACGCGGAGGGCCGGTCATTGGTGCATTATCTGGTAAAAGACCGGATGAACGACGCGCTTGATTACTGTATCCGGGAAAACCTGTATCTTTCCAAGATAGATAATTCCGGGGTGTCCCCGCTTTTGCTGGCTCTGGAAGATAACAAGGATATTGAAAGCATACATATTGCCGCCAAGCTGATTCTGGCCGGGGCGACTCCGGTTCGGGGGAACTATGCTTTCTTTGAGGAAGCGGTTTTGACCCGCAATCCTTCTCTCCGGTTTGATGATGGTCAGACCCCGCTGCACTTCGCGGCGATTCAGGGCCAAACCGGAATTGTCCGCTATCTTCTGGAACGGGGAGCGTCGGTATCCGCCCAGGATACCTCCGGCTCCAGTCCCCTCCACGAGGCTGTGCGCTATGGCCGGGTAGAAGTCGTTTCTCTGTTGCTTGAAAAAGGGGCCAATCCTAATGCCCTGGATTCTCTGGGCAAGACCCCCTTGCTGTTGATTATTCCCCGGGGAACTCAGCATGAAATCTATTCCCTGCTCATGGAAAAGGGATCCAATCCGGCGGCCAAAGACACCTATGGCGACACTTCTCTCCATATCGCGATTATGAACAATGTGGATGTGTCGATTTTTTCCAAACTCGCCGGGGCGCGGATTGATATCAATGAACGGAATAAGCAGGGCATTACTCCTCTGGCTCTGGCAGTCGAACATGGGAAAATTGATATCGCGTCCTATCTGGTGGAACGCGGAGCTGACATTCACGCTAAGGATGTGAGCGGCTTGACGCCTCTCATCCGAACTTTTACGGTCTCCCCGGATATGCTGTCCCTGCTGATAACTTCCAAAACTATCTCTGTGCGGGATTCCGCGGGTAATACTCCGCTCCATATCGGAGTGCTGAACGTCAAGACTATTGAGCCTGCGGTCTCAAAGGCCGGAGGCAATCCCCAGGCAAAAGAGGAAAGTAAAATTGCCGGAATGCCGGCAGCGGCAAGCGACAAAAACACGGCAAAGAAAGACGGGGATTCCACCGCCCCCATCAGGTATCTGCTGAATATGGGGGCGGACATCAATGCCCGGAATGACGCGGGAGATACGCCGATTTTTCTGGCAATCCAGAACAATCAGCGGGTAACCGGCGAATTGCTTCTTGCCAGCGGCGCGGCGGTGTTTTCCGGCAATGCCAACAATATGTCGCCCCTGGGGTTTGCTTTGTCCTTTGCTGATGGGAGCCGGGACTGGGTTTTGATTCCCGAAGTGATTAAAACGGTGGACGGAAGCGGAAATACTGCCCTCCATTATGCGGCGGAGTGGAAAAACGACCGGGCGGTTTCCCTGATTCTGGAACTGGGCGGGAACGCCAATGCCAAGAACGCCAATGGGGAAACCCCGGTTTTCAACGCCGTGAAGGTCAACAGCCCCACTACAATCCAGCTTTTGGTCAAGAACGGAAGTTCAAAAGATAGCTGGGATGCTTACGGGAACACTCCGCTGCATACCAGCGTATTTTGGGATGCCTCAGAATCGGCAAGCTGTCTTATCAAACTGGGGGTGGATATCAACGCCAAGAACAGCGCGGGCAGGACCGCCCTGGGCGAAGCGGCCCGGACAGGTAAAAACAGGATGACTAACCTGCTGCTTTCCAGCGGCTCGGACATCAACGCCGCGGACGCCACAGGCAAAACGGTATTAATCGATGCGATTTTGAACGGCAATGTGGAAATTGTCAGGATGCTTATCAATTACGGGGCTTCCCCACAAATTCAGGAAATGCACGGCAGAAACGCATATCACGAGGCTGCGGCCAGCGGCAATGTCGAGATGATTAACATGGTCAGGAATGCCGGGGGCAATTCTCTGGCCAAGGATACTCAGGGACAGACTCCGTTCTCCATTGTGCTGAATAAAACACCGGAGCTGATAAAAGCTGTTCTCGGCTCTGATACCAATCTGATTGATTCTGACGGCAACACTCCGGTGCATATCGCGGTGGAAGGAAAAGCCACAGCGGACACTATTTCCCTGTTGATTAGCATGGGCTATCCCCTGAACCGGCGGAACCGCTTTGGGGTGACTCCCCTGATGCTGGCGATTTCGGAAAAGAACAACGCCGCCACGGTGCTGCTCCTGCAAAACGGTTCCGACCCCTATATTGCGGATAATGTCGGGGAGTGCGCCCTGAGCGCGGCGCTCAAGGGGAAATCCGAGGTACTCAACAATATCGTGCGTCTGGCGGGGAACAGGACGGACATCCGGGGCGACGGGGTGCTGCACTACGCCGCTCAAATCGCGGACAGCGAAACTATCCGCAAGCTGCTTTCCATGGGCCTGGATAAGTCGGTAAAAAACATTTCCGGCGAAACCCCCTACGATGTGGCGGTACGCTGGCAAAAGGGCGACGTGGCCCGGCTGCTGCAATAGTTTGGTTTATCAAGCTGTTTTTTTGATTCGGACAAGCATGAGCACAAAGGCGGCGATGTAAAACAAAAACGGCACGACAGTAAACAGCACTGTCACCGGGGAAAACCACGCCGTTTTTGCGCCGTAGTCAACCACGCCGATAGCCCGGAGCACGTCGTACACAATCCCGGCATACCCGGTTAGGGCCCCGCCCGCCAGGGCCATCCAGGGGGCGTCATATAGCCGCGACCAGAGCACAATTGCCAGGAACGCGGCAACGCCCCCCAGGGCCAGCTTGAGCGCCAAAAGCGCTATGTCGTATTGCTCCATACTTCCCTCCCGTGTTGTTCTAAAGACGCGAAAAATCCCCTTCCTGCGCTC
The DNA here is from genome assembly GCA_031290005.1 of Treponema sp. GTDB lineage: Bacteria > Spirochaetota > Spirochaetia > Treponematales > Treponemataceae > JAISTZ01. The sequence goes on from JAITOJ010000077.1 coordinate 14,688, forward strand.
CCCAGGGAATAATTGATGGTATATCAAAATCCGGGGATATGACAAGCCCCGCGTCCAGGCAGCGGGACGCGAAATCGCCGTAGGATTCGCGGGGGATTTTGGGAAACAAGTAAGGCCCGTGCCGTTCCCAGTAGTTTTTCAGCCCCTGGTCGTACCGCTTCCAGCCGTGTTCGTCCCGACGGGGCAGTTCCAAAAGCAGGTCGTAGATACTCCGGGTGATGCCCGCAAGCACAGGGGGAGGGAATAGTGAATAGAGCGCGCCATGTAAAGAATGGGTTTCCGGAACAGATTGTTCTGTTTTTGCCGCCAGGATGACGCAATTGTTTGCCAGGGGGAACGGGGGCAGGAACAGGACTGCGGGTGCGTCTGACGGATCGCCCGGCAAAGCGGCAGAGGAGTGCAGCCAGGGACGCCACCAGGGAGGATGAGGAGTGAGGAGCGAAGAGTGAGGGGTGTAGAAGCGGACTACCGGGAAATCCGGAAGCAGGGTTTGCAGGGCTTTTTCCAGGCGGCGGGTTTCTTCCGACGCGAAGGAACCTGCCGCTCCCCGGTTCAGGATGTTTTTGAATACTGTGCGGGCATTGCCGCCTTCCCAGCCCAGGATTGCCCTGCCCGCTTCCTGATACAGGTCGGTCAGGCGGCGGCCGCTTTGGGTGTACAGGTAACACTGCCGGGCGCGGCGGACAAAGCCGTATTTGGCGGCGATTTCCGGCGGATAGGGCGGATACAGCATGGTCAGCCTCCTTGCCGTTTCCAACCGGCGATAAAATGCTCGAATGCCGCGATGGTTGCTTCAAATACGATGTCCCCCACGGCCCCACGGCCTTCCTGGTCGTTCCCCTGGCTGATGTAAAAACTGCGGAGCTGACCTTCAATGTCCCTGATCGTGCAGGAGGAGTCCTGCGCCCGGCGGCGTTCCAAGCCCCGCAGTTCGTCTTCATAGACCTGGGTATATTTTTCGTCCATCCAGGCAGTGGTCTCATTCATAGGAAAAAATTACTGTTTTTTTCCTCAAAAAGCAAGCAATTTTCTGTAAATATGGTATACTGTTGCAATGAATAGTATCGGCGCTGCCTTGTCCCCTGATGTGGAGCGGGCTTTACGTGAGATATGCCAGGTTACGGCAATGACCACGGACGAAAATCTGATTGCTGATTTCTTTGACTGCCTTTTTACTCCTTCGGAACGGCAGGACATGGCGAAACGCTGGCTCCTGGTGCGGGAAATCATCAGCGGCACAACCCAGCGGGAAATCTCCCGGAAGCTGGGGCTCAGTCTGTGCAAAATTACCCGGGGTTCGCGGGAAGTTAAAAAACCGGACAGCGCCTTCAAAAAGATGCTGGCATTGTTGTCATAGCAATTCGCAATTCAGGATAAAAAACAGAGCGCAGGATTGCTCCCACGGGCTGTTTTGGCGGAACTCCAGCGGTTTGCCAAAGCCCCCTGCCGTGCTCTGTCCCCCTAACCAAGCCTTCACACGCCCGTATTAAGCTCCTTCACACGCCCGTATTAAGCTCCTTCACACGCCCGTATTAAGCCCCTTCACACGCCCGTATTAAGACCCTTCACACAACCCGTATTAAGCTCCTTCACACGTCCGTATTAAGCCCCTTCACACGCCCGTATTAAGCACCTTCACACGCCCGTATTAAGCCCCTTCACACGCCCGTATTAAGCTCCTTAACACGCCCGTATTAAGCACCTTCACACGCCCGTATTAAGCCCCTTAACACGCCCGTATTAAGCTCCTTCACACGCCCGTATTAAGCCCCTTAACACGCCCGTAAGAAGCACCTTCTTACGCCGGGAAGAAGCCCCTTCACACGCCCGTAAGAAGCACCCTCTTACGCCGGGAAGAAGCACAATGCATCGCTCCCAGCATAAGCAAGGCCCGCAAACGCCAAGGATTTTCAAACAATCCTAGGCTATCGGGCAAGAGCAAGGCTGTATATTTTTTTGAAAACATCCGAGCTTTATACTCGTTGGCTTTCGCGGGGTCTACTTTGAACATCACGCAGCCTCCCTGTTTCTCATGTAACGAGAAGCTGCTATCCGGATTTTATATTTCAGCCCTATTTCATGGGGGGGGGGGGGGGGGGGGCAAAAATTTTATTTACCCCGGCACCCCCCGCAAAAAAAAAAAAAAACA
>JAITOJ010000102.1 GCA_031290005.1 Treponema sp.
ATCGGGCTTATCAAGGCGGTGGAAAAATTCGAATACCGCAAGGGCTTCAAGTTTTCCACCTATGCCACCTGGTGGATACGTCAGGCCATCACCCGCAGCATCTCCGACCAGGCCCGGACAATCCGCGTGCCGGTGCACATGATTGAGCAAATCAACAAGGTGGTGCGGGAGTCCCGGCAGCTCATGCAAAAGCTGGGCCGGGAGCCCACGGACGAGGAAATCGCCCGGCAGCTTGACTGGCCGGTCACCAGGGTCAAGCAGGTGAAGAACGTGGCCCGGGAGCCGATCTCCCTGGAAACCCCCATCGGCGAGGAAGAAGATTCCATCCTGGGGGACTTCCTGGAAGACAAGGATGTGGAAAATCCGGCCACTAAGACCGCCTACACCCTGTTGCAGGAGCAATTGCGCCTGATTCTTTCCACACTGCCGGCCAGGGAACAGGAGGTCATCAAGATGAGGTTCGGTCTGGACGACGGGTATTCCCTCACCCTGGAAGAAGTGGGTTTGTATTTCGACGTGACCCGTGAGCGGATCCGGCAAATTGAATCCAAGGCACTCCGCAGGCTCAGCCATCCCCGCAGAAGCCACGGGCTTAGGGAATATATGGACTAGACACGATTTTACGCGGTTTGTATAATACTGTTACTATAACTTTCGAGGTTTTCATGGAAACGACACTGGTTTTGGATAAATTAAAAGAATTGCAGGATGTACTGGCGGAAAAATACCGGTATGAAGAATTGATTCGCCACGCCCCCCAGCAGTTGACGGCACAGGAAGAACTTTTGGCCCGGCTCAAAAAGGAATATATAGAGAAAAGCGCCGACTGCGACGAAGTGAAGGAGAAAGTCCGTAAGCTCAAGGCGGAACTCTTTGAGGCCGAGAGTGCCAAGGAGCGGGGAGAAAAAGGCATGGACGATATTTCCAGCCACCGGGAATTTGAAATTCTGGACAAGGAAATAAAAGATGCCAAGGACATGGAAATCCGTATCCGCCGGGACTTGCAGCGGGAAGAAAAACAACTTGCGGAACTGAACGAAACCTTGAACAGCGAAGAACAGCTTATCAAAAGTCAGGAAGAGGAACTGAATGCGGGCAAGGAATCTTTGGCAAGTGAAATCGAGTCATACAATGCCAAAATTGTGGAGCTTGCGGAACGGGAAACTCAGATTACCACGGGCATTGATGAAGAAGTGGTCTTCAAATTCGAGCGCATCATGAAGAGCGAGCGGATTATCAATAGCAAACAGAGTCAAGGTATTGTGGCGGTGAAGGGCAATGTGTGCGAAGGCTGCCACATGATTTTGCCCGCCCAGTTTGCCAACGAGGTTCGTTCTGGAAACAAAATCGTGTTCTGCCCTTATTGCAGCAGGATTTTGTATTACCAGGAATTGGAAACCGGTGAGGCCGAATACTTCCAGGCCGTAGACACGGGCAGCCTTGCCGACTTTGACAATGACCTGTCTGATTTTGAGGCGGATGACGAGGAGGGCGGCGTTGAGGTTATGGAAGAAGACGTAGCCGGCATTGAGTTTGAAGAGTAGGGAGTTAGGTATTTACAGGAGAGATGTGACCGCTTACGCCAAAGCGTAAGAGGAAAGTCCGGGCTCCTCCGGAAAAAATGCCGGGTAATACCCGGGCGGTTTTGTCCGTTTTGCGGATAGGGCCGACAGAGAGCGTAACAGAAAGCAAACCGCCAGATGCCAATGTGCGTAGTATATTTGCATCTGGTAAGGGTGAAAGGGCGGGGTAAGAGCCCACCGCGGGTCCGGTAACGGACTTGGCAGTACAAGCCTCATTTGGAGCAAGGTCACGCAGTAACTGTAGTTCCGGTATGACAAAATCGTTGGTTTTGTCCGGTTACGGGTAGACCGCTGGAAACGCCGGGCGACCGGCGCTGTGGATAGATGGTCACGCCAAATTTTTGGTGACAGAACCCGGCTTATGGTCTCTCCTGTTTTTTTTTGATTTTTGGTGGGGGGTATGAAAAAAAAGGCACAAAACAAGGCAGACAAGTTTGCCCCATTTATCTCAAGGCGCGAGTCCCGCATTCCCGCGCTTATCATTACCCTGTTAGTAGTTATATCCTTTGCTATCACCTCATTTTACGCCTACCGTTTTATCCGGGTCACGTTTATCGATAAACTGGATACTGGCGATCTGTATGCTCTGTGGTCAAACGGGGATTACCAATCGGTGTTTTCCTTAAGCGATCAGCTTTTAGAACAAAGCCCCTTCGACAATTCGGTCCGCACCCTGCATGGTTTTTCTTCCTTCTGGATTGCAGTCTCCGAGACCGACCCGCTGCGGGCTCAGACCTTTCTGGACACGGCGATAAACTCCATGCGGATTGCCCTGTACAGCGCCCGTAAAACCGCGGCTCCCCAGATTGAGTATATGCTAGGCAAGGCCTATTATTATAAAGATTCTCTGTCGGCTTACCATTATTACGCTGATTTGGTCGTAAAGTATTTGCTGGCGGCTAGGGAAAAAGGATATCAGGCTGAGGACATGGCCGAATACTTGGGTCTGAGCTACGCCGCTCTGGGCATGACGGAAAAAAGTATCGCTTACTTTACCGAAGCCCTGCAATACCGGGATTCGGATGTGCTTGCCTTGGCTGTGGCTGAACAGTACTGCAAAGCCGGCCTCTATGCCGAGGCGGAACCTTATCTGCTCCGCCTGGCAGTCAAAACCGGGGATGAGGCGCTCCTGTTTAAGAGCCGCTCTCTTTTGGGGCAGATTTATTTCAGCCAAAGGCAGTTTGACCGGGCTTTGGTTGAATATCAGGCGGTTCTAGAAAAAGACCCGGCTTCTGCCGATGCCTATTACGGTATCGGCCTGATATATGAGGAATTGGGGGATGCCGTCCTGGCACGGGCACAATGGCGGAGAGCGTTGCAAATTCACGGAAATCATCCGGGGGCGCTGCAAAAAATGGCGGGCGCACGGTAATTTATATGGTAGGGGGTTTTGAATGTCATTTTGGGACAGATTTTCGAACGAGGTGGGTATTGATCTGGGAACCTGCAATACCCTGATTTATATACGCGGCCAAGGCATCGTGGTAAACGAGCCGTCGGTGGTCGCGGTGGAGCGGGGAACCAAGCGGGTGGTCGCGGTTGGGGCTGATGCCAAGCGGATGCTCTGGAGGACTCCGGCGAATATCACCGCCATCCGGCCCCTGAAAGACGGGGTGATTGCGGATATCGAAAGCACGGAAATCATGATACGGTATTTCATTTCCAAAATCTTGAAACGCCACCAGATTATTAAATCCACCCGGATGATGATAGGCGTTCCTACGTGCATCACCCAGGTGGAAAAGCGGGCGGTGCTGGAAGTGGCCATGAAAGCCGGAGCCAGGGACGCGAACGTTATCCCCGAGTCTCTGGCTGCGGCAATCGGGGCGAAAATCCCGATTAACGAGCCTGCCGGGCACATGATTTGCGATATCGGCGGAGGGACGACGGAAATTTCCGTGATTTCCCTGAACGACATGGTGATTACCAACGCCATCCGATTGGGCGGGGATGCCTTTGACGAGTCGATTATCAAGCATATCCGCAGCGTGCATAACCTGATTATTGGCCAGCAGACCGCCGAGCAGCTTAAAATCGAAATCGGCAATGCCGCGCCGGAAAAGAACATCGAAAAAATGACCATCAAGGGAACCGACGCTATTACGGGCCTGCCCCGGCAGCTTGAGGTGGATTCCATCGAACTGAGAGAGGCGCTGAAGGACCCGATTACCCAGATTATCGACCAAATTAAGCGCACTTTGGGTCAGACTCCGCCGGAACTGGCGGCGGATATTATCGACCATGGTATCGTCATGTCCGGGGGCGGTTCTCTCCTCAAGGGACTGCCAAAGCTGATTTCCAAAGAAACCGGGGTCCCTGTGTTCCCGGTGGAACATCCCATGGACTGCGTAGCTATCGGCGCGGGGGAATACTTTGAATTGCTCCGGAATATGTCTTACGGGCAAAGTATTTACAATAATCTGAGCAATTAACCGGTATGGCATCCAGAAAGGGGAATTTGGGGGCGGGATTCCGGCTTTCGGTTATCCTGCTTGTCCTGTTTACGATTGTATCGGGCATTTTTTTGGCCCTCTCCGGCGGCGGTCTTGTGGTGGACTTCAAGGCTGCGGGATTTTCCGGAATTGCCTTGTTGCAAAAAGGGATATACACTGTTATTCATGGGGTCACCTCCACCATCACTGCGGCGCAGGGCATTGCGGATTTGCGGGTAGAATATGACGCCTTGGCGCAACAGGTGGGAACCTACGAGTATTTACAGCGTACCAACGCAGAAATCCGGCAGGAAAACGAACGTCTCAAGGAGCAGCTTGATTTTTCTCAGGATTACGCCTACAACAATATATCGGCATTCATCATCGCCCGGGACCCGGATTCTCTGTACGCTTCTTTGACTATCAACAAGGGGATCAGCGCGGGAGTGAAGAAAAATATGCCTGTCCTGGCGATTCAGCAGGGCATGGTGGGACTGGTGGGTAAAGTGGTTACTGTGGGCTATCATACCAGTATCGTGATGCCCGTGTACGACACCCAGTGCAACGTGTCCGCCCGGATACGAACAACCAGGGACATCGGTTTGGTGAGCGGGAACGGCTCACCGGACGCGCCTCTTTCCCTGCGGTATCTCAAACGGAGCGTACAGGGCGAAATTCAATATGGGGACATCGTGGTGACTTCCGGGGAAAACGGCAATTATATCCGGGACATTCCCCTGGGGACTATTTCGCGGGTCACAGCGGTAGACTACGATTCCTCTCTGGACATAGAGTTGATGCCGGTGGTGGATTTTTCAAGGCTTGAAAACGTTATTGTGGTTGACCACAAATCTCCATTGGAGGATTCCCCGTAATGATTCGTACTTTTACCGCCGCCATCATGATGCTCCTGAGTGTGACGCTTTTTGAAACCCTGGTATTCACCAATATTACGTTTTTGCCCACCCTTCCAGATTTGACCATGCTGGCGGTGATGTACTTGTCCCTGCACAACGGTCCTCTTTTTGGAGAAACCTCTGGGTTCTTATCCGGGCTTATGCTGGATTTTCTGACCAGCGGCCCATTCGGGCTTAACTGCTTTATGCGGACGATTATCGGATTTCTGTCCGGCCTGTTCCATAGGGCTATCAATACCAGGTTCTTTCTGGTGCACATGGCTTTAGGATTCTTCGGGGTGCTTCTCAAGGCCCTGCTCCGGTTCTTCCTGGCTTTTGTGTATCCCAACAGCAATATCGTAACCTATGATATTTTTTCCATTCAGTTCGCCTCTGAACTGGGGCTTAACGCCGCTGCCGCACCGCTGGTGTTCTGGATTCTGTCGTGGACAAGAAATCTGCTGATTTTGCCCAAGGAGCGGAACTTATGACGCTGCAAACCCAATCCCTTCAGGGCATCCGCCAGAGCGGGCAAATCGAAAAAGACTGGAAGACTCTCATCTTGCTGATTCTCGTCATTGCCAGTTTTGCTTTATTTGCTCTCAAGCTGTTTTCCATGCAGGTGGTGGAAGGAGCATCCTACCGCAACCGGTCGGTGACCATTTCCAGCCGGTCAAAGACGATTGCCGCCCAGCGGGGAGAGATTTATGACCGGAACGCTTCCTCTCCCCTGGTCATCAGTACCGATTCCTTCGCGGTGGACATCACGCCAGGGGAAATCCCCAAAGACGAGTACGATACAGTGGCGGTTAAGCTGGCGGGTTTTTTGGGAATCTCCAAGGTGAGTATCGACGCTAAAGTTCCGCCCCCGATGCGGACATCCTTTTCTTCCATTGAAGTCAAAGCAAAGGTGCCGTTTTCGGAAATCACCAATATCGCGGAGAATATCTCCGATTTGCCGGGAATTTCCTGGCGTTCCAAGCCCAATCGGAACTACCTGGAAACCGGTTCCATTTCCCACGTCATTGGCTACGTGGGGGATATTACCCGTGACGAATTGAAGATTCTCTACAATCAAGGATACACCAACACCAGCGTGGTGGGCAAGACGGGTATCGAAAAACAGTACGATTCGGTTTTGCAGGGCAAGGCGGGCAGCGAGTCCGCCACCGTGGACGTGCGCGGCCGGCTCATGTCTCCCAAACCCGTGGTGACCGCCCCGGAGATGGGGGAAAACCTGGTGCTTACCATAGATACCCGGATTCAGCGGCTGGCGGAAGAGGCTCTGGGCAGGAGGGTAGGGGCGGCGGTGGTGCTGAACGCTGGGACGGGAGAAATCCTTGCCATGGCGTCCTATCCCTATTTTGACGCCAACACAATTAGTTCCGGCGGTTCCATCAGCGGGGGAGAGAATAACCCTTTTTTGAATCGGACGGTGAACGCCGTATATCCTCCGGCCTCCACCTTCAAAATCGTGATGACCACCGCGAATCTGGCGGAAAACGCCTTTCCCAAAGAACGGACCATCGAATGTACCGGCTCAATCACCTATGGAGGGCGGACCTTCCACTGCCACGTCTATCCCGGCAGGCACGGTTTTATGAATTTACAGAACGCCCTGGCCCAGTCCTGCAACGTGTATTACTGGACGGTCGGGCGGGACAGTCTTGGGGTAGATCAGATAAGCTATTACGCCAATATATTCGGCATCGGGGAACCCCTGGAAATTGACCTGCCCGTTTCTTCCGACGGATTTATGCCTACCGCCCAGTGGAAGGAGCGGCGGTACCATGAAAAATGGATGGGGGGCGACACCATGGGCATTTCCATCGGCCAGGGCTATACTCTGGTAACTCCCCTGCATATGGCAAACGTGGCGGCCATGGTTGCCAACGGGGGCAAAATCTACCGCCCCCATCTGCTCAAGGAAGTCCGCGACCCCGGAACCGGGGAAGTCATCAGCCGGGTGGAACCGGAGATTCTGCACGAATCCAGTATTCCCCAGGAGACCTGGCGTCTGGTGCAGTCCTATATGCG